>NZ_LGEB01000049.1:0-128794 GCF_001279555.1 Micromonospora sp. NRRL B-16802
GTGTCGTCGGAGGGGGCGTCGTCGGAGGGGGCGTCGTCGGAGGGGGCGTCGTCGGCGGCGGGGTGGTGGGTCCGCCGGTGCGCTCGCCGACAACGATCCCCCGACCGTTGGTGCCGAGGTAGACCCGGCCGTAGACGCGGGGATCACCGGTCAGCGCCTCGGTCGGGTTGCCGTACTGGTGGCGGTCGTCGTTGACGCGTACCCAGGTCGTGCCGCCGTCGTCGGAGCGGTGCACTCCAGGCTGACCCTCCACAGTGCCGTACAGGAAGACGGCCGGGTTGGTCCGCCCCGGTGCCGCCTTGCCGAAGCCGACGTTGCCGGAGGCGCTGACGCCGCCCAGCTTGGCGAAGCTGGCGCCCGCGTCGGTGGACCGCCACAGCCCGCCGGGTCCGGCCAGCCACAGCTCGCCCGACCGGCCGGGCAGGGCCTTGAACCGCACGTCGGAGGTGGGCAGCCCGGTCGCCGCCGTGGCGGTGAAACTCGCACCGCCGTCGGTGCTGAGGTAGACCCGGCCGCCGCTGAAGCCGTAGAACCGGTTGGGGTCGACCCGGTCGGACTCGATTGTCGCGTTGGCCGGGATGCCCGTGGACGGTGTCCAGGTGTTGCCGAAGCCGACCGAGTAGACAACCCGCTGACCAGCGTCGCCGGGCGCCCAGACGAACCGGCTGCCGTCGGCGGCGGCCGCGACCGTACCGCCGGTGTTGACCCCGGACGGCTCGGTGCCCTGGAACCAGGTGGCGCCGCCGTCGGTGGAGAAGGCGACGTGGCTGTCGCCGGGCCGGTCGGCGTCGGTGAAGTTGCCGGAGCGGACGAGCACGGCCGGCTTGCTCTCGGCGTAGTCCAGGCTTGTGGTGCTCGTGAAGACCGGTTGGGTGAACAGCATTGCCGGGATGGCGTCCAGGTCGGTGTGCCGGAAGCCGCCGACGTCGCCGAGCGCGCTGATCAGCGGCGCGCCGCTGGGCGGGCTGATCAGGTCGAGGACAGCGGTCTCCTCCAGGCCGCGCACCATCGGCTTGATGGTGAACTGGCCGCCGGTGTCCCACTTGGTCAGGTCGGTGGTGCCGTAGATGGTGGCGCCGGTGCCGTACATCATCCGGTTGGAGTCGTGCGGGTCGATCTCCACCGACTCGTTCATCCAGCCGAGCTTGGGCGAGGACTCCGGTGGTGCCGGGTTGACGCCGAACGTCAGCCAGGGCACGGAGCTGACGTCCATCGTGTAGCGGCGGGACTGCTCGGGATAGCTTGTGAACTCCCAGATGCGGGTCCAGCTCGCCCCGCCGTCGGTGCTGCGGAAGAAGATCGCGTCCGGCCACCAGGAGACCTGGGTGGCAACCAGCAGCGTGTTCGGGTGCTGCCGGTCGATGGTCAGGCCGCTGTAGCCGAAGTACGCGTCCGCGCTGGTGGACGGCACCGGGCTGATCCGCGTCCACGCTCCGGTGGACCTGGTGAACTTCCAGACGTCACCCTTGCCACCGTCGTACGGGCCGCCGGTGTCGCTTGTGGCGATGTAGAGGTGACCGCCGACCGGATCGACGACGCCCTTGTGTGCCAGGTAGCCGGTGGGCTGGCCGGGGATGCGCGCCCAACTGACGCCCCCGTCGGTGCTGCGGTAGACCGGATTCTCCTTGTCCGCCACGCCGACGTAGATGGTCTGCGTGGTGGAGCCGGCCGAACCGGTGCTCTTGTCGAAGCTCACCCAGGTCAGGCCCTGGTTCTGCCCGCTGTAGCCGTTGGGGTCGCTCGGGTCGGCCCGGTAGTTGCCGACGTTGGGGAAGGCGGTGACCTTCGCCCACGTGGCCCCGTGGTCGGTGCTGCGCCACAGCCCGTTGCCGCCCTCGGCGCCGTAGTAGACGATGCTGTTCCGGTTGGGGTCGACGGCGAGCCGCTCACCCATCCCCCGGCCCGGCATGTTGCCGCCGTTCTTGAACGGCAACTCGGTGATCTGCCAGGTGGCGCCCTTGTCGGCCGAGCGGAGGATCGCGCCGTTGTTCGGGTCCCATCCGTTCGTGTACATGCCTACCGCCGCGTACACCCGGTTGGTCTGCACCGGGTCGGTGGCGATGCTTACCACCCCGTTGTAGCCCCACCGGTCGGCGCCGACCCAGTCGAGCAGGGGCGTCCACGACTGGCTGGACTGCTCCCAGCGGTACGCGCCGCCGATGTCGGTCCGGGCGTAGATCAGGTTCTTCTCGGTGGGGTTGAAGACGATGCCGGGCACGAAGCCACCGCCACCGACCTGGACGTTGCGCCAGCTGTACGCCTCGGCGGCGGCCGAAGCCGACGACGAGTCAGCCGCTGGCGCCGAGGCGGCGGCGAAGGGGGCCACCACGACGCCCGCGGCGACGGCCAGCGCGGACACCACCGCACCAGCGAGACTTCTGGACACGCTTGTTCCTCTCGGCAGGGACGCCCGGGGGACGGGATCGACGAGTGGTCACGCCGTGGCCCGGGGGACGGGCACGACGCTGGGACGGGCCGGAGCTGCCCTGGCTCCAACCACCCGACGCGACGGCTCTGCGCGATCGAGGAACGCGCTTACCTTAACCGATTCCGCGCCGCCATGGAAGCGCTCCCACCATCGATGTTCGTAGCTTGTGAAAGAGGCGGTCACCTGAATCGGATGAGGACGGCTCACCCGTGCCGCCGGCAGGATCGGACCCCGGCGGACCTGCGGCTCCGGCCGCGACCCCGGTCCGCCAGTCAACCCAGCGGAGGAGGGCCGATGGCCGTCGCGACGATCAGCCGCACCGACCAGGACATCCAGTCCGCCGTACTCGACGAATTGACCTGGGAACCCCGGGTGCAGCCGCACGAGATCGGCGTGACAGTCGACGAGGGCGTCGTCACGCTGACCGGGCGGGTGGACAGCTACGCCAAGAAGTGGGCCGCCGAGCGGGCCGCGCACCGCGTGGTCCAGGTCCGGGCCGTCGCCAACGACCTGGCCGTGCGGCTTCCCGGCAGCGCCGAGCGCGCCGACCCCGACCTGGCGGCCGCCGCCGGCAACGCGCTGGAGTGGGACGCGTTCGTGCCCATCGAGAAGCTCCAGGTCACCGTGTCGGCCGGCTGGGTGACGCTGCACGGCGAGGTCGAGTGGGAGTACCAGCGCCGGGCCGCCGAACGGGCCGTCTGCCGGCTGACAGGCGTACGCGGGGTCAGCAACGGCATCAGCGTCCGACCGGTCGCCCCGCTGGACAGCGCGAACCTGGCCGAACGGATCGTCGACGCGCTCGCCCGCGCCGAGGCCACCGCGGCCGAACGGATAAGCGTCCGGGTACACGGCGACACAGTCGTACTCACCGGGCTTGTGCACTCCATGCCCGAACGCGCCGAGGTGGAGCAGGTGGCCTGGTCCGCGCCGGGCATCCGGGAGGTCCAGAACCACATCGCTGTCGCCCCGGTCCTGCGCTGACGAACGCGGAACCACCCCGGGCGGGTGAGCCCACCTCACCCGCCCGGGAAGCAGGCTGGGGACATGAGTGATCCCAACGGGCTGATCCAGCCGGGACGCCCCGCGCCCGGTTTCACCCTGGCGAGCACTCCGGACGGGCACCAGATCGGGCCCGAGCAGTTCCGGGGTCGACCCGTCGTCCTCGCCTTCTATCCCGCCGACTGGAGCCCGGTCTGCGGCGACCAGATGTCGCTCTACCAGGCGGCGGGACCGATGTTCGACCAGTTTCAGGCTGTCGTGCTCGGCATCTCGGTGGACAGCATCTGGTCGCACCGGGCCTTCGCCGAGAGCCAGGGCATCACGTTTGCGCTGCTCGCCGACTTCGAACCGAAGGGCGAGGTGGCCCGCCGGTACGGCGCGTACACCTCGCGGGGCGTTGCGGCACGGGCGCTCGTGGTGCTGGACCCGACCGGCACCGTCGCCTGGAGCTACCTGTCCTCACCCGATGTCAACCCAGGCGCCGACGGGATCCTCGACGCCCTGGAGCGGATCGCCGTCGACCGGAAGGTGGTGGCCGGATGACCACGCCATTTCAGGTGACCGCCCGACTGCGGGAGCCGGTCACCGTCGAGGACCATGTCCGCGGGCCGTCGAACGCCGCGGTGACCATCATCGAGTACGGCGACTTCCAGTGCCCGTTCTGCGGTGCCGCGTACCCGAACCTGCACGAGTTGCTGCGCCAGCGCTCCGACACGGTACGGCTCATCTACCGCTACTTCCCGATCGCCAACGTGCACCCGTACGCCGAACGTGCCGCCGAGACGGCCGAGGCCGCCGCCAGCCGGGGCAAGTTCTGGGAGATGCACGACTGGCTGTACGAGCACCAGGACCAACTGGACCCGGTGCACCTGTCGCTCGGCGTTGAGCAGCTCGGGCTGCCGCCGGACGAGGTGAACGACGAGGTCGAGCGCGGGGTGTACGCCGACCGGGTGCGCCGGGACTTCGTGGGCGGAATCCGCAGCGGGGTGAACGGCACGCCCACCCTGTACATCAACGACGTCCGGCACGAGGGCGGGTTCGACCTGCCCGACCTGCTGGCCGCCGTGGACGCCGCCGCCAACGCCTGACCCGTCGCCTGATTCGAGGGGCTCACCGCCGCTCAGATCAGGCGCAGCTCGCGCGCCCGCCGGACCGCCTCACGCCGGCGGGTCGCGCCGAGCTTGCGGTAGATGTTGCGGACGTGGGTCTTCACAGTGTTTACCGATAGCGACAGCTCGGCGGCGATCTCCACATTGGACAGGATGCTCTGCAGGTAGCGCAGGATGGTCAGCTCCCGCTCGGTGAGCGGCTCGTCGAGCGATCGGGCCGGCTCTGCCGACGGCGGGGTCGCGCTCTGCTCGACCTGGCGCACCAGGTCGCTGACCAGCGGGAAATGCGCGGTGCCGGCGTCCAGGTGCGCGGCCAGCAGGTCCCGCACCGACGGGTCGGCGCGCGTGAAGACCCGACGGCAGCCCTGCGCACCGGCCAGGTCCAGCACCTGCTCCAGGGTGCGGCCGACCCGGCGTACGTCCCCGCTCCGGTCGGCCAGCACCGCGTCCAGTAGGCCGGCGTCCAGGCGTACCGGCAGGGGCCAGGCGTCGGCGGGCGGCGCCTGCCAGTCCGGCAGGGTCCGCCCGGCGGCGGCGGGGTCACCGGCGCGCAGCTGGACCCGGGCCAGGGCCACGGCGAGCGCCGGGGTGGCGGCGTCGGCGGTGGCGTCGGCCAGCAGGGTCCGGGCGCCGTCCAGGTCGCCCCGCCAGGCGCGGATCTCGGCCTCCGCGGCCCGCAGCAGACCCGACAGCTCGGCGGCGCTGGGCTCGTCGGGCAGCGACTCGCGGGCCCGGACGAGCATCCGCTGGCCGGTCGCCGGATCACCGGCGTCGCGGTGCAGGTGCGCCCCGCACCACGCGGCGAGGGCCGCCGCGACCGGTTCACCGGCCGTGCTGGACGACCCGGAGCCCGCCTCGACGGTGCCGACCGGTCCGGTGGCCTGGGCGGCGAGCGCGAGGTTCGCGCCGGCTTCCTCGGGCTGGTCACGGTGCAGCGCCACCACCGCCAACGCCAGGTACGCGTAGGAGCAGTCGAGCCGGCAGGACCAGCCCCGGCACGGCGGCATGCCGAGGGCGTCGCGGGCCGCCCGCTCCGCCGCGTGCAGATCGCCGCGCACCGCGAGCAGCAGCGCGGAGCGGCTGGCACCGACCAGTTCGGTGCGGGGTCGGCCCGCCTCCCGTGCCGCCTCCCGCGCCCGGACGAACCGCCCGGCGGGCAGCGCGCCGCAGGCCAGTTCGACGAGCCCCAACGCCGTACCGGTGAACGCCCGCAGGTCGGCGTCGTCGGTGCTGGGCGGGTGGGCCGCCGGCCGGCCCGAGGCGAGGCCGGTTGACCCCGACCCGGGTGACACGGGCCCGGCCGGCGCGGACGCGGCCGGCGCGATGCCGGGCGATGTGCTCGTGGCCGGCGCGGAAGTGGCCGGCTCCGACGTGGCTGGCGCGACACCGGTCGGCGTGCTTGCGGCCGGACGCGTGCGCAGCAGCCGGGCGGCGGAGGCGCGGACTTCGGCCCGGTCACCGGCGAGCCGGGCAACTGTCAACTCCAGGGCTGTCGCCATCCGCAGGAACCGGTCCCGGCGCGGCACCGGCAGGGCATCGGCGTACGCGGCGGCGTCGCGCAGGTGGCCGCTGGCTGCGGGCAGGTCGCCGACGTACGCCCGCTCGGCGGCGCAGGCCAGTGCCACCTCCGGATCGGCGCGCAGCACGTCCGGTGGCGGGGACGGGGGCGTCGGGCCGCTGACCGGTTCGTCGTCGTACCGGGTCAGCTCCGGCCAGTGCGCGACGAACAGGTCCCCGGCCAGGTCCCACCGGCCGGCAGCGAGGGCGTGCCGCAGGCCGTCGGCCGGGCGCCCGTCCCCGGCGTACCAGTCGGCCGCCCGCTCGTGCAGTTCCCGCAGCTCGTCGCCGGGCAGCCGGGCCAGCTCGGCGCGGAGCAGGTCGGCGAGCAGCGGATCGCAGCGGTACCACGGCGGGCGGCTGTCCTCCCGGCGCAGGAGACCACCGACCTCGGCCAGGTCGGCCAACGCCTGCCCGGCGTCGGCGCGACCGGTGAGCGCCTCGGCCAGGTCGGCGCAGACCGTCTCGGCGAGGGCGGTACGGCGCAGCAGGTCCCGATCGGCCGGGTCGACGGCGGCCAACACCTCCTCGCGCAGGTAACCGGCGATCTCCGGCTGGTCACCGCCGAACTGCCCCACCCAGCGCTCGGGGTCGGGCCTCCCCCGCAACGCCAGCGCGGCGATCCGCAGCGCCGCAGGCCAGCCGCCGGTACGGGTCCGCAGCCTGCGTACCGCAGTGGCGGGCAGCGGTGCGCCGTGGGCGGTGAGCAGGTCGGCCACCTCGTCGTCGGTGAAGGCCAACTCGTCCGGACCGATCTCGGTCAGCTCACCGGCGAGGCGCAACCGGTGCACGGCAAGCGGCAGCCCTGCCCTCGCACCGACCACCAGGTGCAGCCGCCCCTCGCAGTGGCGCAGCAGGAACTCCAGCCCGGTCAACGCCGCCGGATCGGCGACCCGGTGCAGGTCGTCCAGGACCAGCAGCACCGGGCGTTCCAGGGCGGCCAGCCCGGCGGCGAGCAGTTCCAGCTGGTCGGGGCGCGGTGGGCCGGCGGGCAGCGGCGCCACCGGGTTGTCGTCCGCCGCCCCGGTCGCGGTCCGCAGCGCCGCCGCCAGGTACGCCCACAGCCGGTCGCCGTCGTCACCCGCCTCCACCGAGACCCACGCCGGCGCCGGCCCGGGGGCCACCGCCTGCCCGACGCCGACGTCCGGCGCGGAGCCCGCCTCGGGCGTGGCGGCGGCGAGGCGTACCCAGGTTGCCAGCAGTGTGGTCTTGCCCCAGCCGGCGGGCGCGGTGACCAGGGTGACCGGTCCGGCGCTGCCCTCGTCGAGCCGGCGCAGCAGGCGGGGCCGGGCCACCACCGGCTCGGGCGGCACGGCAGGGGTCAGCCGGGACGCCAGCAGCGGCGGTTCTCCGGGCAACCCCGGTGCCGTGCCCACCCGCACGCGATCACGCTGTTCCGGCACCCGGCCCCACCCCCACCGACGCGTCCCACCCCTGGTCGGCTGCGGTTACCCGACCCGCGACGGTTCACCCCTTCCGGGCGAGCCCGCTTCACCCGGTGCCGACCGACGATCGGGGGACGTGGATCCGGCAGGACGGAAGGGACGGATGGGACGCCTGACACGCACGGGATCCGCCCTGACCCGCGCCGCGCTGGCCAGGGCGCGACGGCTGGTGCGCGTACCCCGGTGGCGTCGCCGACCCGGTGCGGACGGCGACCCCACAGCGGCCGCGCGGTGGGAGGTGGTGACGGTGGACCGCCCGCCGGAGCAGGTGCTTCCCGACGGCCGGTGGCCGGAGCCTCTGCGCCGCCTGGGCGGCGCTGTCGAGGTGCGGATGCGCCCGGCGCCCGGCGACCGCGGCACCGAGCTGGCCGCCCGCCCGCTGGCCGGCGCCGCCCCGACTGTCGGCCTCGCCGCCCACCTCGTCGGCGACGACCCGCGACTGCTTGTCCGCCGGACGTTGCGCCAGGTCAAACAGCGGGTCGAGGCCGGTGAGGTGCTGCGTGCGGACCGCTCCGCGCTGGACCGCCCCGAGGCCCCCGGGTGAGGGCGCTGTGCTGGGTGGCCGCCGACGAGCTGGCGGTACGCGAGGTGCCCGACCCGGAGCTGCGCAACGAGCGGGACGCCATCGTCCGCGTCCGGCGCAGCTCCACAAGTGGTGCCGACCTGCCGCTGCTGGCCGGTCGGGACCCGCTGCTGCGCGCCGGTGACGTGCTCGGCACCGAGTTCCTGGGTGAGGTCGTCGAGGCCGGTCCGGCCGTCCGGCGACACCGGGTCGGCGATCGTGTCGTGGTCGGCGCGAGCGTCGCCTGCGGCGGCTGCTGGTACTGCCGCCGGGGCCGGCATTCCTGCTGCGACAACGGCAGCACCGACCCGGTGACAGCCGACCCCGGCTGGGGACGCTCGGACGCTGGTTGCTTCGGCCGGCCCCCGGCGGCGGGTGGCTTCGCCGGCGGTCACGCCGAGTACGTCCGGGTGCCGTACGCCGACGTGGGCGCGTTCCGGGTGCCGGACGCGGTGGGCGACGACCGGGCGCTGTTCGCCGCCGACGCCGCGCCGACAGGCTGGCTGGCCGCCGAGTTGGGCGATGTGCGACCCGGCGACGTGGTGGCGGTCTGGGGCGCCGGTGCCGTCGGCCAGTTGACCGCCCGCGCCGCGTTGATGCGCGGCGCCGACCGGGTGGTCGTCGTCGACAGGCACGAGGAACGGCTCCGGATGGCCGAACGGCACTCCGGCGCGGAACCGCTCGACTACCGCCGTACCGACATCCCGTCGGAGTTGCGGGACCGCAGCGGTGGACGCGGCGCGGACGTGTGCGTGCTGGCTGTCGGCGCCCCGCCCGCGCGGTCCGTCACCGAGCGTCTCGCCGGGCGGGGCGCCGACCGCCCGGACGCGCTGCACGAGGCCGTGCACGCCTGCCGCAAGGACGGCGTGGTGGTGGTACTCGGCGGTGCGGAGGCGTTCGTCGACGCGTTCCCGCTGGGTGCGGTGACCGACAGGCGGCTCACGCTGCGCGGGGCAGGCCGGCCCGACCTGCGGGACGTGCCGATGCTGCTGCACCGGATGGCCCGCGACGAGCTGCGGACCGAGCACCTGGCCACCCACCAGCTGCCGCTGGAGGACGGCCCGAAGGGGTACGCCCTGTTCCGGGATCGCGCCGACGGCTGCGTCCGGGCCGTGTTCACGCCGTGAACCGCCCTCGTGATCGGCGGGTGGGGTCGACGGGTGGCAGACTCGCAGGATGGCTGGGGAGCGGACGTACGACGTGGTGTTGTTCGGCGCGACCGGCTTCACCGGCGGGCTGACCGCCGATTACCTCGCCCGGCACGCGCCGCCCGGGTTGCGCTGGGCGCTTGCCGGGCGCAACCGGGACCGCCTCGCCGCCGTGCGCGACCGGCTCGCCGCGATCGACCCCGCACTCGCCGACCTGGCGCTGCTCACCGCCGACGTGACCGACGCCGACTCGCTGCGGGCGGTCGCCCAGAGCGCCCGGGTGGTCGCCAGCACCGTCGGCCCGTACGTCCACCACGGGGAGCCGCTGGTCGCCGCCTGCGCCCGGGCCGGCACCGACTACCTGGACATCACCGGCGAGCCGGAGTTCGTCGACCTGATGTACGTCCGGCACCACGCCGAGGCGAACCGCACCGGCGCGCGACTGGTGCACGCCTGCGGGTTCGACTCCATCCCGCACGACCTGGGCGTCTGGTTCACCGTCAAGCAGTTGCCCGCCGACGTTCCGATCACTGTGGACGGCTACGTACGCGCCGGGGCGCGGTTCTCCGCAGGCACGTACCATTCCGCGCTCACCGCGTTCTCCCGTACCGGGGAGGCGAGCCGGGCGGCCCGCGCCCGCCGGGCCGTCGAACCACGCCCGGCCGGCCGCCGGGTCCGGGCGATACCCGGCCGGGTGGCCCGTTCGGCGGAGCTGGGCATCTGGGCCGTGCCGCTGCCCACCATCGACCCGCAGGTGGTCCGCCGCTCGGCGGCGGCTCGCCCCGAGTACGGCCCGGACTTCCGCTACCGGCACTTCGCCGCCGTGAAGCGGCTGCCGACCGTGCTGGTCGGCGCTGTGGGGCTCGGCGCGCTTGTCGGCCTGGTGAAGCTGCCACCCACCCGACGCTGGCTGCTCGGTCGGCTCGCCTCCGGGCAGGGGCCGACAGCGCAGCAGCGGGCGACGTCCTGGTTCCGGGTCCGGTTCGTGGGCGTCGGCGGCGGCCAGCGGGTGGTCACCGAGGTCGCGGGCGGCGACCCGGGCTACGACGAGACGGCGAAGATGCTCGCCGAGTCCGCGCTCTGCCTGGCCCTCGACGACCTGCCGCCGGCCGCCGGCCAGCTCACCCCGGTCAGCGCGATGGGCGACGCGCTGCTCGACCGCCTGATCCGGGCGGGGCTGACCTTCCGCGTGCTGACGGAGTAAGGAAGGGCACCTTACTAACGCCTTTTGCATAGGAAGGGGCCCTTCCTAACTCTCGGCGGCTTGACTCTCGACCAGGTTGAGGGGGCAGGATGCCGGCGTGGTGAGCGACCTGCACAGCATCGGCGAGCTGGCCCGGGCCAGTGGCCTGACGGTGAGCGCCCTGCGCTTCTACGACTCGGCTAACGTGCTGGAGCCGGCCCTTGTCGACCCGGTGACCGGCTACCGCTGGTACACCGACGAGCAGATCGCCCCGGCCCGGCTGGTGGCCGGGCTGCGCCGGGTCGGCATGCCGGTGCCGGAGATCGCCGCCGCGGTCCGCGCGGAGCCCGCCGAGGTGCACCGGCTGCTCGACGCGCATCTGCGCCGGCTGGCCGACGGGCTCGCCGACGCCCGCCGCGAGATCGACAGGCTCCGGGCCCTGGTCGACCCCGCGCCGGCTCAGGCCACGACGCTGCTGCTCTCCCCCACCGAGCTGGCCGCCGCGCTCGACGCGGTGCGTTTCGCCGTCGGCGCCGACCCGGAGCTGCCGGTGCTCTGCGGGGTGCTGCTGGACGTCGAGCCGGACGCCGTACGACTAGTCGCCACCGACCGGCACCGGATGGCGCTGGCCCGAGCCGGGGCGACCGTCGACGGTCCGCCG
The DNA here is from genome assembly GCF_001279555.1 of Micromonospora sp. NRRL B-16802. Lineage (NCBI taxonomy): Bacteria > Bacillati > Actinomycetota > Actinomycetes > Micromonosporales > Micromonosporaceae > Micromonospora > Micromonospora sp. NRRL B-16802. The sequence continues at coordinate 11,093 of NZ_LGEB01000049.1, forward strand.
ACGCGGGTGCTCCTGCCCGTGGACCTCGTCGACCGGCTGCGCCGGCTGCTCGACAGCGAAGATCCCGAGCCGGTACGGCTGACAGTGGCCGGAACCGACCTGCGCATCGCGGTGGCGGGCCGGACGCTGACCGGCACCGCCCTGCCGTACGACTTCCCGGACTACCGCCGGCTGCTGCGGGAGGCGGTCGGCGAGCACAGGGCCACGTACCGCGTCCCGGTGGACGTGGCGGCGCTGCGGGCCGCGCTGACGGCCCCGGCCGCCCCCACTGTGGCCCGCGAGTACGCCGGCCGGCCCCTGGCGGTGACAGTCCTCGGCCTCGACGACCGGGGCGGCCTACGGGTGCTGGACCCCACCGACGAGCCCGACCCGGCCGGTACGGACCAAGCCGGCGGATTGCGGATCGGTGTAAACGGTGACTACCTGCTCGACGCGCTGGCCGCCGCCGGGGGGCCGCAGCTGGTGCTGGAGCTGGACGGGCCGATCGCCCCGCTTGCCGTCCGTCGCCCGGGCGACGCCGACACCTTCTCCGTGCTGATGCCGATCCGGCTCTGACAGCTCCTGCGGTCGGGCTGACAGCTCCTGCCGGTCGGGCTGACAGCTCCTGCCGATCCGGCTCTGAAACGGGGTCGTCGCTCCCCGTCCCGGGTCGAAACGGGCGCGACGGTAGCATCTGGTGGTCCACCCGACCCCGGACGGAGGCGTACGGAGCAGCATGCTCGACATGGAGTTGATCCGGAAGGATCGCGAGGCGGTGGCGACCGCGCTGGCGAAGCGTCTGGATCCCGCCGAGGTCGATCAGGCCCTGGACGAGATCCAGCGGCTGGACCAGGAACGGCGCGCCCTCATCACGGAGATCGACGCCGAGCGGCAGCGCCGCAAGGCGGACGCTCGGGCGTACGCGGAGGCGAAGCGCGCCGGCCGAGAGCCGGAGGCCGTCGCCCCCGAGGCCGGTCGCCGGCAGCTCTCCGACCTGGAGTCCGAGCTGGACGAGGTGCAGGGGCGGCTGCGTACCGCGATGAGCGAGCTGCCCAACCTGCCCGCCGATGACATCCTCCCCGGCGGCAAGGAGGCCAACCGGGTCGTCAAGACCTTCGGCGAGCCGCCGGTGATCGAGAAGGTCCGCGACCACGTGGAGCTGTCCCGGGCACTGGGCCTTGTCGACTACGAGCGCGGGGTCAAGCTCGGCGGCTCCGGCTTCTGGATCTACACGGGGGTCGGCGCCCGGCTGGAGTGGGCGCTTCTCAACTACTTCATCGACCAGCACATCAGGGCCGGGTACGAGTTCCTGCTCCCGCCGCACCTGCTGCTGGACTCGGCCGGTTTCGCCGCCGGCCAGTTCCCGAAGTTCTACGACGACGTCTACCACCTGGACGCCGCGTCCGCCCCGCGCGGGCAGTTCCTGCTGCCCACCTCGGAGACGGCGATCCTCGGCGCGTACCAGGACGAGATCCTGGACACCACGAAGCTGCCGTTGAAGGCGTTCGCGTACACGCCGTGCTACCGCCGGGAGTCGGCCGGGTCGCACTCGGACGAGCGCGGCACCGTGCGCGGGCACCAGTTCAACAAGGTGGAGATCTTCCAGTTCACCCTTCCGGAGCAGGCGGACGCCGCGCTTGAGGAGATGCTCGCCCACGCCGAGAGCCTGGTCGAAGGGCTGGGCCTGCACTACCAGCGGACGCTGCTCTCGGCGGGTGACGCGAGCGCCTCGATGAAGAAGACCCTCGACATCGAGGTGTGGATGCCGAGCACCGGCAAGTACAAGGAGGTGTCGTCGGTTTCCTGGGCCGGCGACTACCAGGCCCGCCGGGCGGCCATCCGCTACCGCGAGCCGGGCGGCAAGCAGACCCGTTTCGTGCACACGCTCAACGGGTCGGCCCTGGCCACGAGCCGGCTCTTCCCGGCCATCCTGGAGCAGTACCAACAGGCCGACGGCTCGGTGCTGATCCCCGAGGTGCTGCGCGACCGGATGGGCACCGACCGCCTTACCCCGCGCTAAGCGGTTCGCTCGGCGGGGGCTGGGTCCATCCCGGCCCCCGTCGGCGTATCCGCCGGTGCCGTCGGGCGCTCAGCCACCATGTTAGGAAGGGACCCTTCCTCTACCGCAGGCGTTAGGAAGGGGCCCTTCCTAACAGCCAGGGCCAGCGCGGCGAGCAGGACGAGCACGGCGAGCACTACCACCGGGCCGAGCGCGTCGAGGCCGTCGGCGAGGGCGTGCTGCACCTGGGCCGCCGCCCGTACCACCGGGTCCGTCAGGGCTTCGCGGCGGCCGGCGGCGAGCCGCAGCTCGTACCAGCCGTACCAGGCGACGTAGCCGCCGGTGAGCAGCAGCACCAGGGCACTGAGCCGGGGCACCAGCGCGCCGGCGACCCGCAGCCGGGCCACCAGGCCGTCGCGCACCAGCGCCACGCCGAGCGCGGCGACAGCGACCACAAGCCCCATACCGAGGGCGTACGCGCCGAACAGCGCCAGCCCCTCGCCGGTCGAACCGGCCTGGAGGCTTGTCACCACGATGGCCAGGAACGGTGCGATGGCGCAGCCGAGCGAGGCCAGCGCGTACGCCGCGCCGAACAGCACCATCGACGGCCAGGAACGGGTCAGTCGGGGCGCTCGGGCCGACCAGCCGGGGGTGGGCAGCCGCCGGCCGGTGAGCAGCCAACAGCCGGCCACCACGAGCAGCAGCCCGAGCGTCACTGTCAGCCACGGCAGCCGAGGTCGCAGCCAGCCGGCGAGCGGCGCGAGCGCCAGGCCGAAGGCGCCGAAGACCACGACGTACCCCACTGTCAGCCCGACCGCCGCGGTGAGCGCGCGGCCGACCGCGCCGCGGGTGTCGGTGGTCCCGGCGACCAACAGCGAGAGGTACGCGGGCAGCAGCGCGAAGCCGCACGGGTTGACAGCGCCGAGCATGCCGGCGGTCAGCGCGAGCAGCAGCGGGGTGGTCACGCCCGGGCCAGCGCGGCGACGCGGGCGGTGAGCGCCTCACCGTCGAGGAAGCCCTGGTGGACGACAGTGCCGTTCCGGTCGATGATCACGAAGATGCTCTGTTCGGTCACCTTGAACCGACGCCAGAGCGCGCCGGCGCGGTCGTCGATCTGCGGCGTGCCGGCGAGGTCGAACTCGGTGACGAAGTCCTTCATGGCGTTGCGCTCGCCGAGGCCGGCGACGCCGACGATCGGCACGGTGTCCCGGTACTGCGGTGCGATCTCGGCAACGGTCCACGCCTGGCTGGCGCAGGTGGCGCACCACGGCGCCCAGAACCAGAGCACCACGGGCCGGCCGGCGAACGTCGTCGCGTCGAGCGGGCTGCCGTCGAGGGTGGTCCCGGTGAAGCGCAGGGTGTCCGGGATCGGGGCCGGCGCGGCCGTCGGTGAGCCGGCGGCGGGTACGGTCGGCGCGGCCGGGGAGCTGGCCGGGGCCGGCGTCGCCCCGGCGGCGGCAGCGTCGGGCGGCACCGTGCCGGTGCAGGAGGCCGTGGCGAGCAGAGCGACAACGAGTACGGCTGCGGTACCGCCACGGCGTAACCACCTCCGTCCGTGCCAGCTGCGCATCGGTGTCTCCCTCCACAGTTTGTTAGGAAGGGGCCCTTCCTATACACGAGGCGTTAAGAAGGTGCCCTTCCTTACTCGGCCTTGGCGAGGCGCAGCGCGAGCTCCGGGCAGACCTTCACCGCCTTCAACGCGCCCTCCCGCAGCCAGGTCGGCACCGGCGTGGCCGGAAACGCGGGGTAGCCGTTGCCGTCGAGGCGGATGAAGTCCGGCACCACGTGCGCGCAGAGCCCGTGGCCGTCGCAGCGCGACCAGTCCAGGGTCAGCTTCTGCGGGTTCGCGTCGGGCGCGCCCGGCAACCCCATGACGCCCTTGACCCGCCGGCCGCAGCCGTCGCCGGTGCTGTGCATCCTCAGGTCGTCGGCGAAGACCTCGATCGCGGAGAGGGCGAACCGTGCGGTGCCGTCGGGGTGGCTGCACGCGCCCCGGCCCTTCACCTCGCCGGCTGCGGCGCGTACCACGTCTGCCGGTTGGCTGCCGGCGACGGCCAGGTCGACGGCGCGGGCCAGGTCCGGCAGGCCCATCTTGCACGGTCCGCACTGGCCTGCGGACTCTCCGGCCAGGTAGCGCACCACCTGCGCGGCCTCACCGAGCGGGCAGGTGTCGACGCCGACCGGGACGATGATGCCCGCGCCGAGGGTGCCGCCGACCGCGGCGAGGCCCTTGCGGGAGACCTCTGCCTTCTCCGCCGCCTCCGGGGTGATCCACTTGCCGTGGTAGCCGCCCATCAGGATGCCCTGGACGTCCGGCACCTCGCACAGGTCGAGGATCTCGCGCAGCGGAGTGCCGGCGGCGATCTCCACGACCGCCGGTCGGGCCGCCGCGCCGGTCACTGTGAGCAGCAGGGTGCCCGGCTCGTCGTCGGTGCCGAGTGCCGCGTACTCGTACGGGCCGAGTCGGGCGGCGACGGCCAACTGGGCGTACGTCTCGGCGTTGGACAGCAGTGTGGGCAGTCCACCGACGCCGGAGTCGCTGGAGCGTTTCTTGGTGCCCGGAGGGATGTGCGGCAGCCCGTTGATCCCGTTGACGAGCGCGCCGCCCTCGCCGGAGATGAACCGGTGCGGGACCGTGACGATTGTGGCCGGCACCGGCATCCGCCGCTCCGCAAGCGCGTCCATCAGCGACTCCCGGCCCACCCCGTCGTCGGCGACACCGATGACGATCTCCTCGGCGTCGAGCGCGTACGCGGCCAGCGCGGCCCCGTCGAGAATCAGGTGCGGCGCGCGGGTGAGCAGCACCTTGTCCTTCCAGCTGGCCGGCTCGCCCTCGGTGGCGTTGACCACCACCACGGCGGCGAGGTCCTGCCGCTCGCAGGACTCCAGCACCGCGCGCAGCTTGCGGGCGAACGGGAAGCCGGCTCCACCCTTGCCCTTGAGCTGCATGCCTTCGGCGAGGCGGAGCAGTTGCGCCGGTTCCATCGGGCCGATCGGGCCGTGCACCTCCTCGTGCGCTGCCAGGTCGAGTCGGCCGAACTCGGCGAAGCCGGCGGTCAGTCGGGGTTCACCCACGCAGGCGACCGGGGGCACGGTCGTCCGCATCACTTGGCCTCACCCCGCAGCCCGGCCCAGTACGCCCCGTCCACGGCATCCGCGCTGGCCTTGCGGCGCTTGGCGGAGCGGCTCTCGCCGGCGGCACGGCGGGCTCGCCGGGACGCCAGGTCGACAAGGGTCGGGGTGTCGTCGACGGGCGGCGGTACGTCCTCGGGGACGTACCGGGCCGGCGGGCGCCAGTAGTCCGGCTCCTCCGGCAGGTCGTCCTCGACGCTGTGACGGCCGCTGCCGCTGCGCGGCGCCGCGGAGATCGGACCGGCGGAGATCGGGCTGCTGGAGATCGGCTCGGCGGAGACCGGGCCGGCTGAGATCGGCTCGGCGGCCTGCCAGCGGCGCGGGCTGTCCCACGGCTCCTCGGGCTCTTCGAGCGTCCGCCGTGGCGGTGCTGAGTAACGGGTGCCGTCGTCCTCGGTCCGGGAGCGTCGGCGGGACCGTTCGGCGGCCGGCTCCTCGACGGGCGTGGTGCCACGTCGCCGGCCGGTGGTGGTCGCATCGTCCCGGGTGCGCTCGCCTCGCCGGCGGGCCACGGGCTCCAGTTCCTCCTCGTCGCGCTGGCGGGTGGGCGGCTCCTGCGCGCTGCGGCGGGAGGACCGGCGGGTGGGCTCCGCCTCGTCGCGCCGTCCGCGCGTCGGCCGGTCCACGTCCTGCCGGGCGGCGGGCTCCACGTCCCGCCGACGCCGGGTGGGCCGGGTCGGCTCGGCGAGGGAGCCGGGTTCGGGCACCACCGGGACGGTGAACCGCTCGGGGTCGCGCCGCCGTGGGCCGGCCGGTGGCGCGGTCCAGGTGGCGGTGGTGGCCTCCGCCCAGGCGGGACGCTTGTCCTCGCTGGTGTCGCGGCGTCGGCTCAGCCCGGCCAGTAGGGCGCGGCCGCGGCTCTCCGCGTTGGCCCGGCCGGCCATCGCGGCGTTACGCAGGGCGGCCTGGTGCTGCTCGCGGCTGCGCCGGCCGATCGTCACCGAGAGCCGCACCAGCAGCGCCAGCACGACAAGCAGGATGCAGGCGAGGTAGCTGAGCACCACCCAGGAGCTCGCGGCCCGGCCGGCGTTGAGGCCGTGCAGGATGGCGAAGGGCCAGGAGAGGTACGCGGTGGAGTGCATGGCCCGCCACAGCCACTTGGGACCGACACCTGCGAAGCGGGCTCGGATGATGCCGGTCCAGATCACGCTGACCATCAGCAGGGCGGCCACCGTGCCGAGGCCGACGTAGAGCCCTCGGCCGCCAACGAACGGGATCAACGAGTCGGTCACCGCCGCCCGACCGGTGGCGATCTTCGTGAGCACGTGGAAGCCCAGCCCGGCCACGCCCAGGACGCCGGTGGCCCGGTGCGCCGACTGCATAAGCACCCGGTGCGGGATGCTCAGCACCAGCCGGTCGGTGGCGAGCAGGCCGAGCATCACTGTGAGGCTCAGTGACACCAGGGCGACCACCCCGGCGAAGAACTCGGTGAAGAAGAAGCCGTACGCGTATGCCGTCTGCCCCGCTCCGGTCAGCATCGTCGCCGCCCAGAGCGCCGCGACCACCGAGGCGATCAGCAGCATGGTCGCCGACCGCGAACGGGTTCGGACCCCCCGACTGCTGGCGCTGGTCCGGACCGTGGTGGCCTTCTCGTTCTGCTTTGCCCGGGCCATCTGCTCCTCGATCGTCTCGCGGCGGCGTACCACCGGCCGACCCCTGCTCCCCCATCCAGTACGGACGGACGGCGCGCGCGGATCACCCCGGGCGGAAATTTCTGGGGCGGGATCGAACCGGTCGGCGTCGTGGCGCGTGACAGTCAACCCCCGCAGAACGGGGAAGGCAGCGACAGATGTCCATGCGTTGACAGTCCTTGCAACGAGCTTGTAATCTTTCGGCAATTTTCAGCACGGGTTGCAAGATTCGAGCAACTGGTGCTGCTCCCCCGCACCACCACCTCACCCCCCCGCTCCCGTCAGGAGTCCCGATGCACCGACGTCGACGCGCCTCGGCGATCCTCGCCCTCGGCCTGATCGCCAGCCTGCTCGCCCCCCTCACCGTGACGGCACCCCCGGCCGCCGCGGCGCCCGCCGGCAACAAGAAGGTCATCGTCCAGCTCTTCGAGTGGAACTGGCCGTCGGTGGCCAGCGAGTGCCAGAGCACTCTCGGCCCCAAGGGCTACGGCTACGTCCAGGTCTCGCCCCCGCAGGAGCACGTCCGGGGCAACCAGTGGTGGCTGGCGTACCAGCCGGTCAGCTACCGCATCGAATCCCGCAAGGGCACCCGCGCCCAGTTCCAGTCGATGGTCAACACCTGCCATGCGGCAGGCGTCAAGGTGCTCGTCGACGCTGTCATCAACCACATGTCCGGCCAGGCGAACGGCGGCACGGGCTGGGCCGGCTCGTCCTACTCGCACTACGACTACCCGGGCATCTACCAGACGCAGGACTTCCACCACTGTGGGCGCAACGGCGGCGACGACATCGTCAACTACAACGACCGGTACGAGGTGCAGAACTGCGAGCTGGTCAACCTGTCGGACCTGAAGACCGAGTCGGACTACGTCCGTACGAAGATCGCGTCGTACCTCAACGACCTGCTCTCGCTCGGCGTGGACGGTTTCCGGCTGGACGCCAGCAAGCACATGCCGGCCGCCGACATCGCCGCGATCAAGGGCAAGCTCTCCCGCTCGGCGTACATCGTGCAGGAGGTCATCTACGGCGCCGGCGAGCCGGTGCAGCCGACCGAGTACACCGGCAACGGTGACGTGCACGAGTTCCGCTACGGCAAGGACCTGGCCCGGGTGTTCCGCTCGGAGCGACTGGCGTACCTGCGCAACTTCGGCGAGGGCTGGGGGCACCTGCCCAGCGGGCCGGCCTCGGTGTTCGTCGACAACCACGACACCCAGCGCGACGTGGGCGGCGTGCTCACCTACCGGGATCGCGGCATCTACGCGCTGGCGAACGCCTTCATGCTGGCCTGGCCGTACGGCTCGCCGACCGTCATGTCCAGCTACACCTTCAGCAACCGGGACGCCGGCCCGCCCTCGGACGGCGCGAACAAGACCCTGAACACCGCCTGCTACTCCGGTTGGGAGTGCGAGCACCGCTGGCCGGTGATCGCCAACATGGTCGGCTTCCGCAACGCCACCGAGGGCGCGGGCGTGGCCAACTGGTACGACAACGGCAACAACCACATCGCGTTCAGCCGCAGCGGCAAGGGCTACATCACCGTCAACGACGAGGATTCGGCGGTGAACGGCCGCTCGTACTACACAGGGCTGCCCGCCGGTCGCTACTGCGACGTCATCCACGGCACGTACTCCGGCGGCACGTGCAGCGGACCGGTGATCACCGTGGACGGTAGTGGCTGGTTCGCCGCGAACGTGCCAGCCCACGACGCGATAGCGATCCACATCGGCGCCCGCGTCTGACCCACTGCAAGGAAGGGCCCCTTCTTATCGCTTTTTGTATAAGAAGGGGCCCTTCCTAACGTCGGGCGGTCCGATACAGTCGTTTGGTGCAGTTTGACCGAATGTCTCCGTACCGTCGTCGGGGTGTATGGGTGGGCGCGGCCGTCGCTGTGGCCGCGCTGTTGATCGTCGCGTTGCTGGTCGGCCAGGCCCTCACTCCACGATCGACGAACCGCGACCGGCCGGTCGCTGTCGCGACCGCTCCGACGCCGCCGAGCATCGAGCAGAGCCCCGAGGAGTCGGTACCGGCCGCGGCTCCCGCCCCGGATGGGCTGCCAGTGGTCGACTACGACCCCGCGCCGAAGGGGTTCCCGGCCGACCCGGCCACCATGGACACCACGCCACTGACCGAGGGCGTGCATCCGATCCGGAGGATCGCCGCGTACGACGCGCCCGGCGGACGTCCACTCGCCTTCCTCGAACCGACACTCGCCGGCGTGGAGCTGACAGTGCCGATCGCCGAGCGGCGGGCGGGCTGGACGGCTGTCCTGCTGCCGTCGGCCAACAGGCGTCTCGCCTGGCTGCCGCCCGGCGGGTTCGACACGGTGCCGTTGCGCGACCAGATCGTTGTGGAACGCAAGGTGCACCGGCTCACCTGGTACCGGGCCGGCAAGGCGATGCGTTCCTGGAAGACGAGCCTCGGCCAGTCCGGCCAGGAAACCCCCCTCGGCCGGACGTTCATCCTGGGCCGCACACCGCCACCGGAGGCGGTCTACGGCGGGGTGGACATTTACGCCCTCGGCTCGGTGCCCGACGACCCCGAGGCGGTGCCCGCCAGCCTGCGCGGCGCCCACATCGGCGTGCACACCTGGCACAACGACGACGACCTGGGCAGGAACACCACGAACGGCTGCATCCGGGTCACCCGCAGCGGGCAACGCGAGCTGCTCGCCGAGGTCCGCCCCGGCAGCAGCCTGGTAGTGGTCGACCAACTGCCCACGCCACCGCCGACCGCCTGAGCGGCGCACCGACACCGCCAGGCAGCGGCTACACCCGCCTCACTCGCCCAGCAGCCAGCCGTTCTGCTCGGCGATGCGGACGGCGGCGGCCCGGTTGCGGGCGCCGGTCTTGCCGATCGCCGCCGAGAGGTGGTTGCGCACCGTCCCCTCGGACAGGTGCAGCGTGCGCGCCAGCTCGGCGACCGCCCCGCCCCCCCGGGCGGCGCGCAGCACCTCGGTTTCCCGCTCGGTCAGCGGGCTGGCCCCGGTGGCAAGGGTTTCGGCCGCCAGCGTCGGGTCGACCACCCGCAGACCGGCGTGCACCCGGCGGACCGCGTCGGCGAGCTGCCGCGCCGGAGTGTCCTTGACGACGAAGCCGTTCGCGCCTGCCTCCATGGCGCGACGTAGGTAACCCGGTCGGCCGAAGGTCGTCACCACGAGCACCCGGCAGGTCGGCAGCGCCGCCCGCAACGCGGCAGTGGCGGCGATCCCGTCCAGGCCGGGCATCTCCACGTCCAGCAGGGCCACGTCGGGCGCGCTGCGGCGGGCCTCGGCCACCACCTCGTCGCCCCGGCCGACCTCCGCCACCACTGTCAGGTCCGGCTCCAGCGACAGCAGCGCGGCCAGTGCGCCCCGTACCAACGCCTGGTCGTCGGCGAGCAGCAGCCGGATCGGAGTCACCTGGCCTCCCCGGGCACGTGTACGCGCAGCAGGAACCCCGTGCCGTCCCGTCGGCGGCCCACCGTGACCGCCGCTCCCAGCCGTCCGGCCCGCTCACGCAGGCCTACCAGCCCGTTTCCGTCCGCGTCGGCGTCCGGCGTCGACGGCCCTCGACCGTCGTCGCTCACCTCGGCCCGGTCCGCGTACACGCGGATCGTGCAGCACCGCGCCCCACTGTGCCGGACCACATTGGTCACCCCTTCGCGTACCGTCCAGCCGACCAACTGATCCCACTCCCCCGGCAGCTCGGGCACCTCGGTCGGCAGGTCGGCCGCGATGCCCGCCGCGGTCAGCGCGGACCGGGCGCCGGCCAGCTCCCCGGCGAGCGTGACCTCCCGGTACGCCCCGACTGTCTGCCGTACGTCGGCAAGCGCCGCGCGGGCCAACTCCTCCACCTCGGCGATCTCGGTCGCGGCCCGCTCGCGGTCCACCTCGATGAGTCGGCCCGCCAGCTCGGCTTTGATCGCCACGACTGTCAGCGAGTGCCCCAGGATGTCGTGCAGGTCGCGGGCAGCGCGTGCCCGCTCCTCGGCGACCGCGAGCCGGCGAATCTCCTGCTGGGCGGCCTGCAACTCGCTGTTGCGCTGAGCCAACTGGGAAACCCCGAACATGGCGAACGACGCGAGCAGCACCGCGAAGAAGATCGTGTCGACCGACTCCCAACCCGACACCAGCCGGGACGCCACCACCGGGGCCAGCGCGCAGAGCACAACGGTGGCCAGCGCCTCCCACCGAGGCAGCAGGAACACCGCCGTCGCCGCGACGTAGACCAGGGTGGCCAACCAGTTCCCACCGGTGCCCGGGATGCTTGCCACGCCCACAGCGAACAGGAGCACCAGGCCGGCCCGTGCCCGACCCACCGGGATCGGCAACAACGCCTGGCGCAGCCGGCGAGCCCACTGGAACAGCAGCACGTACCCGACGCCGAAGCCGAGCAGCGCCACCACGCCGACGACACGCCGCCAGGGCTCCGGCTGGTGCAGCGCGGTGGACAGCGGCACGTTGAGGAAGAACAGCCACACCGCGGCCAGCAGCCAGCCGGTGAACCGCCAGTGGCGGCTCGCCGGTCGGGGCTGCCCCGTCGAGAGGTCCATCGGTTTCACGCTAGCGGTCGCCGACCGTCAGACCCGCGCCGTGTCCCGGCGGAACAGCCGCGCCGCGCCGACGCCGAAGACGAGCGTCCAGAAAACCATGTTCGCCACCCCGGCCAGGCTCACAGCGGCGCCGGTCAGCGGTGCGCGGGACAGCTCTCCCATGCCGTACACCGGGGTGAATTTGGCGACCTGCCCCAGCACGTGCGGCAGCACCTCGACCGGGACGAACAGCCCGCCGAACATGGCCAGCAGCGCCAGGATCGGGCCGATGAACTGCATGACGTTCTCGGCCGGCACCAGGTAGCCGATGAACAGGCCGAACGCGGCGAACACCAGCGAACCGACCCAGGCGGCGAGGCCGGCCAGCAGCCAGACGTGCGCCGGGACGCGCACACCGGCTGCGGCGCCCACAAGGAACTCGACGACGACCGCGAGCAGGCCGAGGGTCATCGCGGTGATGAGCTTCATCGCCACGTACGCGGTGGGGCGCAGCGGAGTGAGCCGCAACTGTCGACTCCAGCCCAGTGCCCGCTCCGTGGCGACCGCGCCGCCCGCGCTTGTGGTCGCCACCATTGCCGCGTACACCGCCAGGCTGATCATGACGTACGCCATCACGGGACGGCCGTTGTCAAGCGTCTGCCCGCGCTGGGGCAGGCCGAAGATGAGGAAGAACACGCCCGGCATGATCAGCGTGAAGGCGAGGGTTCGGCGGTTGCGCAGCACCCTGCGCAACTCGATGCCGAGGACGCCCGGGGCGAAACCGCCCTGGGCCGGCAGTCGACGGTCGGGTTGCTTGGACCGGCCGGTGCGGTTGGTCCGTGTGGCGGCGGAGGTGGCCGGCTGGGTCGTCATCTCAGGCTCCGGTGCGCTCGGTGGTCAGGGCGAGGAACGCGTCCTCGAGATTGCGGGAGGTGATCTCCACATCCCGGGCGGCGGTCCGGGTGAGCAGGTGACGGGCTATCGAGTCCGAGTCACCCGTGCGTACCAGGACGCTGTCACCGCGTACCTCCACGGCGTCCACACCGGGCAGCGCCGCGAGCGCGGCCTGGTCCGCGTCGGGCAGGGTGGCGCGCACCGTACGGCCGGCGGCCAGGTTCTTGATCTCCGCGGTGGTGCCGTCGGCGACGGTGCGCCCTTGCCGGACCAGCACGATCCGATCGGCGTACGCGTCCGCCTCGTCCAGGTAGTGGGTGGCGAAGATGATCGTGCGACCATCGCGGGCGTCCCGGCGCAACGCCTGCCAGAAGGTCCGGCGGCCCTCGACGTCCATGCCGGTGGTCGGCTCGTCGAGCACCATCAGGTCCGGGTCGGGCAGTAGTGCCAGCGCGAAGCGCAGCCGCTGCTGCTGCCCGCCCGAGCACCGCCCGACCAGCCGGTCGGCGAGATCGGCGATGCCGGCCCGTTCCAGCACCTCCGCTGCCGGGCGGGTGTGCCGGTAGAAGTAGGAGGTCATCCGGACCGTCTCACCCACTGTGAGGTCCTTGAGCAGCCCGCCGGTCTGGAGCACGGCGGCGACCCGGCCCCGGGCCACCGCGTCGACCGGGGTGCCGCCGAAAACGCGGACCGTGCCCGCGTCCGGGCAGGCCAGGCCAAGCAGCATGTCGATGGCGGTGGTCTTGCCCGCGCCGTTGGGACCGAGGAACGCCACCACCTCGCCGGGTTGCACCCGCAGGCTCAACCCGTCGACTGCGGTGACCGCGCCGAAGGTCTTTGTGAGGCCGCTCAGCTCGACGGCCGGATGCGTACTGGTCATGCGGTTGATGCTCCGGCGGCGCGGACCCTGACGCCCGGAGCGGCCGTCACGTTCCCACCATGACATTTGTCAGGGGCCACACGATTCGGCGGGCTGAGGAATCCCGCGCCCGGCAGCGGGTAACCGCCGGGCCGGACACCGCTACACCGGGGGGACAGGATGGGCGCCACGCCGCAGGGCCGGGTCGACACGGTCGTACTCATCCACGGGCTGTGGATGACCCCGCGCAGCTGGGAGGGGTGGGCCAGGCGGTACACGGCACGCGGCATGAACGTCCTCGCACCGGCCTGGCCCGGCATGGACCGGGATGTCGAGCAGCTGCGCGACGACCCCAGCCCGATCGCCGAGCAGAGCATCGCCACGATCGTCGCGCACTACGACCGGATCATCCGGGCGCTGCCACGACCACCGATCATCATGGGCCACTCGTTCGGCGGGCTGTTCACCCAGATCCTCGTCGACAGGGGCCTCGGCGCGGCCGCTGTGGGCGTGCACTCGTCGGCGCCCAAGGGCGTGCTGAAGGTGCCACTGAGTCAGTTGCGCTCGGCGTTCTCGATCCTGCGCAACCCCGCGAACCGCAACCGGGCCGTCCCGTTCACCCCTGACGATTTCGCCTACGCCTTCGGCAACACGATGAGCCGCGCCGACTCCGACCGGGCCTGGCAGCGCTACGCCGTCCCGGGAGCCGGACGGGTGCTCTTCGAAAGCGCGTTCGCCAACCTCGACCCGACCTCGCCCGCGAAGGTCGACAACGGTCGCAACAACCGCCCGCCGCTGCTGCTGATGGCCGGCGGGCAGGACCACGTGGTGCCGGCGACAGTCGTGCAGTCCAACGCGGCGCTCTACCAGAAGTCCCGGGCGCTCACCGCGTACGAGGAGTTCCCCGACCGGTCCCACTTCACCGTCGGGCAGGACGGCTGGGAGCGGATCGCCGACTACGCGCTGGACTGGGCGTTGCGCGCGGCGGCCCTGCCTCGCGAGGCAACCATCGCCAGCGAGACACCGCGCCGTTGAGCCGCCAACGGCGGGCTGCGGGTATGACGGCGCGGCCTACGGGTATGAGCCGCAGATGAAGGCGAGTTTCCGACTCGGTCGGATCGCGGGGGTGCCGGTCGGCGTCAACTGGAGCGTTCTGGTCATCTTCGCGCTGATCGCCTGGGGGTTGGCCGCCAACCAGTTCCCCCGCTCGTACCCGGACCGCAGCACCTTGGCGTACGCCGTCGCAGGGCTGGCCGCGGCGGTGGTCTTCTTCGTCGGTCTGCTCGCCCACGAGGTGTCGCACGCCGTGGTGGCCAAGCGCAACGGGCTGGACGTCGACGGCATCACGCTGTGGCTGTTCGGCGGGGTCGCCGAGTTGCGGGGCGAGCCGCGCGACCCGGGCGCGGAGCTACGGATCGCAGGCGTCGGCCCGCTTGTCAGTCTGCTGCTCGGCGCGTTCTTCGGTGCCATCGCCGTGCTGCTCGCGCTGGCCGGGCAGGGTGGGCTGCTGCTCGGCGCGGTGGCGTGGCTGGCCGGCATCAACGTGTTGCTTGCGGTGTTCAACGTGCTGCCGGCCGCGCCGCTGGACGGCGGTCGGTTGCTGCGCGCCGCAGTGTGGAAGGCCACCGGTGACCGGACCCGGGCGTCGGTGGTCGCCGCCCGGGCGGGCTGGGTGCTCGGCGTGCTGCTGATCGGCGTCGGCCTGTGGCAGTTCCTGTCCGGCATCGGCTTCGGCGGGTTGTGGCTGGCGCTGATCGGCTGGTTCCTGGTCGGCGCCGCAGGCATGGAGGAGCGGCAGGCCCGCACCGGCAGCGCGTTGCGCGGGATCCGGGTGGCCGACGTGATGACCCCGCAGCCGCAGACCGCCTCGGCGGACCTGACGGTCGGCGAGTTCGTCGATCACTACCTGTTCGCGTACCGGCATTCGGCACTGCCGCTGACCGAGGATGGTCGCCCGAGCGGGCTTGTGACGCTGGACCGGGTGCGGGGCGTACCGGCGGACCGGCGGGCGTCGACGACGCTGGCCGAGGTGGCCTGCCGGGCCGACGAGCTGGTTCTCGCCAAGCCGGGTGAGCAGCTCAACGACCTGCTGCCCCGGCTCACCGAGTGCGCCGACGGCCGGGCCCTGGTGGTGGACGACGAGGGTCGCCTCACCGGCATCGTCTCCCCCAGCGACATCAGCCGAGCAGTCCAGCGAAGCACCCTCCGCGCCCCGACCTCATGATCACCGAGGCGAAGGAGTGGCGGGAAGGGCTCAGCGGGGGATGTAGTGATCCAGGAGGTCGGTGCGGAACTTGCCCTTCGGGTCCAGGTCGGCCAGTAGGGCCTCGAAGTCGGCGTACCTCGGGTAGCGGGCGGCCAGGGCCCTCGGATCGGTGACGAAGACCTTGCCCCAGTGCGGGCGGGGCGCGAACGGGGCCAGGCGTTCCTCGACCTCGGCCAGCACCGGCAGCACCGCGTCGGCGTCGTCCACCCAGGTGAAGTGCACAGCGAGGCTGTCGCGCCGGTAGTTCGGGCTGAGCCACAGCTCGTCCGCCGCCACCGTACGCAGCTCACACACCTGGAGCACCGGCGCGATCAGGTGCGCCACCTCGGCCAACGCGGCGAGCACCTCGGCCACCGACGTGCGGGGCACGTGGTATTCGGACTGGAGTTCGTCGCCGCTGCTCGGGGTGAAGCCGAGCTTGAAGTGCGGCAGCCGCTCGTGCCACGGCCCCGGCACGCCGAGCTGGGGGGTGCAGTTCTCCGCGGGCATCCCGAGCACCGGGTGCCGTGGCTCGTCGGCTGCGGTGGTGCCGAGCCAGTCCGCCTCGGGCGGCGACTGGTCCGTCGACTGTTTGCGCCACACCTCCCGCAGCCGTGGCGTACGCCAATCGGTGAAGACGCTCACGCTGTACGCCGAGCCGAGCGCCTCGTCCAGCGCCTCGGGTGCCAGGTCGAGGCGGACGTACTGGCGCAGGTCGAAGGTCGGCACCACGTCCAGGGTGAGCCGGGTGACAACACCGAGCGCGCCGAGCCCGACCACAATGCCGGCGAACGTGTCGTCGTCACGGTCGACGTGCAGCAGGTCGCCGTCGGCGGTGACGATCTCCAGGGCGGCGACGGCTGTGGCGAGGTTGCCGTGGGTCTGGCCGGAGCCGTGGGTGGCGGTGGCCACCGCGCCGGCCACCGAGATGTGCGGCAGTGAGGCGAGGTTCGCCAGCGCGTGCCCCTGGGTGTGCAGGTGTTGCCCGACGTCGCCGTAGCGCATCGCGCCGGCGACGGTGACCTGCCCGCGCTCCCGGTCGACCTCGATCGTCGGGGGCAGCCCGGCGAGGCTGACCAGGTCCCCGTCGGTGTCACCGAGGCGGTTGAAGGAGTGGCCGCTGCCGACCGCCCGGAGGCGGGTGCTGCCGGCGACGAGGCGGCGCAGGTCGTCGATGGTGTCGGGTCGGTGGAACTCCCGCGCGGCATAGCGCACGTTGCCGGCCCAGTTGCGGCGCGGCACGTCGGCGGCGGCCGGCGGGCCGCCCGGTTCGAGGGCGGTCACGGCGTGGTCCTCCGGTCGGTGGTCGGGTGGTCGGCCAGCGCGGCGGTGAGGGCGTCCAGCGCCGTTTCGGCCGCAAGTCCGCCGTACCCCCGCTGGGCGATCGGCAAGCCGGCGGCGCGGGCGTGTTCGATCTCGTTGCGGGCGGCCTGCCGGATCTGCGGGTCACCGGACACCAGCGCGTCCTGACCGAGCCGGATCAACTGGTCGACCCGGTTCATCTGGTAGCCGCGCAGGCTGGCGGGCAGGTCGGGGTCGGCGAAGGCGGCGCGACGCAGCGCGGGCAGGTCCACGAAACGGTCACCGGCGTAGCTGGTGAGCGCGGCCGCCACCTGCTCGGGTTGCTCCCGGACCTGGTCGAGGACGAGCAGCTCGATCGCGGGCCGCCCGTCGATCGGGTGGCGGGCGGTCACCGGCTCGACCGGCACACCAGGCGGAGGCACCAGCAGCAGGCGCGGCGGCTCGGGGCGCCCGTCGCGTCGGGGTGGCTCGTCGAGGACCAGCGCGTCGACCTCGGCCCAGGCGATCGAGCGGCGCAGGCCCGGACGCCTGATGGTCAGGCCGTCCGCGTCGATCCCGAACCGGAACGGCCGCAGGGCGCTGACCAGCGCCACGAGGCCGAGCGCGACAGCGCCGACCGCGATGACCATCCGTAGCGGGGCGCCGTCGCTGGGCAGGGCCAACAACACCACCCCACCGAGTACGCAGACAACGGCGAGTAGCCGGGACCCCCGACTCCGGCGCAGCTCCACGCTCGGACCCCCGTTCATGACCGTGGCGTAGCTTCCCGCATCCTCCGACAGATCGGACGCCACGGACACCGGACGATCGGGCACGGTTGTTCTCGCCATCGTCGGGGAACCCTACGCCCATGAGCAGCTATCGCGACCCTGCCCCGCGGGGCGACGTCTTCCCGTCCGAGGAGGAGCTGGACCCGACCGGCAGCGCGGTCGAGCCGGCCAGCGCCCCGCCGGGCGCCCGGTGGGCGAGCCACCCGTCACCCACGCCCGGTCCCCGTCCGACACCCGCTCCCGCGCCCGCCCCGACGCCCGTACCGTCGCCCGGCCCTCCGCCGCGCGAGCCCGGCACCAGGTCAGTGTCGATCGTGACCCGGCACGTGGACGGCTCGGTCGAGGTGGTCACCGATCTCGACGGTGACGGCATCGCCGACATCGTCGAGATCGACGTGGACGGTGACGGCGTACCGGACATCACCTATGTGGACAGCGACCGCGACGGTCAGCTGGACACCGTGCTGCGCGACCCGGCCAGGAACGCCTAGAGGTTCGCCATCACCTCGGTGGCGACCAGTTCCAGGTGGTCCAGGTCGGCCAGGTCCAGCACCTGGAGGTAGAGGCGCTGGCTGCCGATCTCGACGTACCGGCCGATGGTGTCCAGGACCTCGTCGGGCGTCCCTGCCAGGCCGTTGGCCCGCAGTTCGTCGGGTTCGCGGCCGATGGCGGCGGCCCGCCGTGCCACCTCGGCGTCGTTGCGCCCGCAGCAGAGCACCAGGGCGTTGGACCACACCATCCCGGCCGGGTCGCGGTCGATCTCGGCGCACGCCGCGCGCACCCGCTCGAACTGCGCCGCCGTGTCCTCCACGGAGGCGAACGGCAGGTTGAACTCGTCGGCGTAACGGGCTGCCAGCCGAGGTGTGCGCTTCGGGCCCATGCCGCCCAGCAGGATCGGCGGACGGGGCTGCTGCACCGGCTTGGGCAGGGCCGGCGAGTCACTGACCGGGTAGTACCGCCCGGCGTAATCGAACCTCTCCCCCGGCGGCGTGGACCAGAGGCCGGTGATGACCGCGAGCTGCTCCTCCAACCTGTCGAACCGCTCGCCAAGGGGCGGGAACGGGATGCCGTACGCGGTGTGCTCGTCGCCGTACCAGCCGGTGCCGATGCCCAACTCGACCCGGCCGCCGCTCATCTGGTCGACCTGCGCCACGGTGATCGCCAGCGGGCCGGGCAGTCGGAAGGTGGCGGCGGTCATCAGGGTGCCGAGCCGGATCCGGCTGGTGTCCCGGGCCAGGCCCGCGAGGGTGGTCCACGCATCGGTGGGGCCGGGGTCGCCGCTGACCGCGCCCATCTTGAGGTAGTGGTCGGACCGGAAGAACGCACCGTAGCCGGCGTCCTCGGCGCAGCGGGCCACCGCGAGCAACTCGTCGTAGCTGGCGCCCTGCTGGGGTTCGGTGAAGATCCGCAATTCCATGATCCGAGCATAGGTAGCCGTTCGGCGCGGCGCGCACGGATGCCGAGGCCGAACGGCTCGACAACGGCCGAGCCGGCGCCGAAGGGCAGGCTCGACTGTCGCTCAGACGTACGGCCGTTTGGCGTACGCCTCGCGCAACGCGGCCAACCCGGCGGCCTTCGGCGACAGGGTTCCCCACCCGGAGTTGAAGTAGTTGGTCCGGACGATCCGTGGCCCCCGTTCGGCGTTGAGCTGGGCGATGGCCGCCGGGACGGTGGCGATCCAGGCCGCCTGGTCGGGGATCTCCGCCACCCGCACCCCGTACTCCGCGATGATCACGGGCCGGGACAGCGCCACCGGCCCGAGGTCCGCCACCGCCCAGTCCCTGGTACGGCGGAACCGTGCCAGCGCGGTCTGCCCGGGGGCCGTGGCGTAGGCGTTCCACTGGAGGAAGTCCAGCCGGGCCATCAGCGACTCCGGGTGGGTGCGCTGGTAGCAGGCCCTGTCGAAGCCGCCCACCCCGATCGAGAACGTGGTGCCGGCGGGCAGCGCCCGTCCCTTGAACCAGCTGATGATGTAGTTCACCGCCTGCACGGCCCGCGCGTCCGACTCCGCCCAGGTGTACACCTTGCCGTTCTCGGTGGTGCCGAACTCGTGGTCGGTGTCCAGTTCGGAGGCGAGTTGGATGTTCACTCCGAAGCCGAGTGTCCGATACTGCGCCAGGGCGCGGTGCAGCAGTCCGTCGCACTGGCCGGTGATGACCTGCGTGTACCCGTACGCCCTCGGCCAGGTGGTGCCGGGGCGCTGCTGGATGGTCATCGACGGCGCCGGCACCGTGTAGGAGCTGCCGTCCACTGTGAAGGTCTGCGGTCCGGCGTTCGGTGCGCCGTAGTGCTTCAACTCCAGCACCATGTTCATCTGCACTCGGGCCTTGCCGAGGCTGGTCAGCCATGGCCGGTTGTAGCCGGGGAAGGTGTAGCCGTCGGCGAAGCTGCGGTACTGGGTCAGCGACCGGAAGTTGCCGCCGGCCATGTCGGCTGTCGGGTCCGCGCCGCCGGAAAGGTAGTAGCCGCCGAGCACCGGCTGGCTCAGCTCGTAGTCGGCGGTGGTCGTCGCGGCGTGGCCGGCGGCGTCGCGGACCTGGACGGTGACCCGGGGCATCACGCCACCGCCCGGTAGACGGCCACCGAGCCGTTGTCGGAGACCCGGTTCCAGGTACGCCCGGAGCTGTCGGAGACCGTCACGGTGAGCGGGTCGATGACCGCGCTGACCTTTACCGGTGCGCTGCTGTTGCCCTGCGCGTCGGTGACCACGATGGTGACGGTGAGCGGTTTGGTGTCGGCGTCGGAGTACGTGACGGTCAGCAGCATCTGGTCACCCGGCGCGAAGACGGATGCGTTCAGTGCTGCGGTCGCCGTGGGAGCGGCCATTGTGGGGTCCTTCCTGATGACGGTCGCCGGGACCGGGCGCGCGGGTGAGCGACGCCGGCTCCGGGCGGAGTCCACTGTGGCGGGTGCCAGTAGGCGCGGACGCGGTGGTGACCGCGAAGCGGCGAACTGCCGGCGGTGATGACGTCCTTGTCCCGGATGGGCGGCGAACACCGCTGCGGGCGCCCGCGGCGGTGGGAAGGAGATATGGCTCGACATCTGTCCGCCTGCTTCCCTGCCCCAACAGTGCCCCACCAGGGGCTTTACCGTCTTGTCCTGTATGCGACACGGGTACCGACTTATCCATGAAAGGGCTGATTGGTTGATCAGGTCCGGGCTCCGGCGGCGGCGCGAGCCCAGCTGCGCCAGGTCCGCCGTCGGCGGCAGCGGGTAGACGCGCGTGGATGCTCGACGTGGTGTGATTCGATGCGTTCATGCTCCGACACCGAGTGCTCGCCGTGCTTCTGCTGCTGATCGCGTTCGTGGCGCTGGTGCTCTCGCACACATTTCCGTTCCTGGACGACCTCTCCGAGCTGGAGGAGACGGCGATCGTCGTCGGAGGCGCGGCCTGCTGCCTGGCCGGTGTGTCACTGTGGCTGCGTAAAACGCCCCGGCGAGACGACTCTCCGCCGCCCGCGTGACGCCCGGACGGAGCTGACGCCGGTCCGTTCCCCGGCCGCCACCGAGTGCTGCGCTGACGATCGGCGAACCGGGGCCGCCCCGGCATAACGACTGAGGACATGCGCAGCAGCAGTGACGGCGATCACACCATCGCGGGACCCGATCATCCGGGAGCCGTCGTCTTACCCCATGTGAGACGAAGCCTGGATGCGGCCGACGAGCAGGAGCTCGTGCGCCGTGTGGCCCGCGGTGACCGGCGGGCCTTCGACGAGCTCTACAGGCGTACGGCGCCGTGGCTGGAGGTGCGGCTGCGTCGCCGGTGCGCCGACCCGGACGTGGTCGCCGACGTGCTCCAGGAGACCTACCTGGCTGTCTGGCGGGCTGCTGGCAGCTTCGCTGGCGACCACGTCAAGGGCAGCGCCGTCGGCTGGTTGTGGACCATCGCCGCGCACCGCCTGGTCGACGCATTCCGGCGCCGCGCCCGGCAGGCACAGATGCCGCAGGTGCACCCGGGCGTCACAGTGGCGCCCGCCGCGGAGGACGAGGTGCTGGCCGGCCGGGTCGGGCAGGAACTCGAACAGGCCCTGGCCGTCCTGCCGCCCGAGGTCCGCGCGGTGCTGCGGGCGACAGTCCTCGACGGCTTCTCCGTCCGCGAAACGTCGGTGCTGCTGGGCGTACCCGAGAACACCGTCAAGTCCCGGGTCCGCCGAGCCCGGATCGCCCTGCGGGAGGCCCTGTCATGACCACGCATCCCACCCTGAGCGAGATCGACAGCTACGCCGAGGGCAGCCCCGGGCTGGACGAGGCGACCGTCTGGTCGATCGAGGTGCACCTGGAGAGCTGCGGCGACTGCCGTGCCCGGCTCGCCGGCAGCACCACTGCCGCGTCGCGCGCGCTGATCGCCGAGGTCGCGGCGGCCGTCGACCGCGAGATCGCCGCCGGCCCCACCCCACGATCAAGAGCCTTCTTCCGTACGCCGGTCCGGCAGCGCTGGTTCGTGGCGGCGCTGCTGCCGTGGGTGGCCATGACCGCCGCCGTGCTCGGCACCGCCACCCTGCTCACCAGCATCCTGCCGCAGTTGCCGTCGATCGTGTTGCTGCTCGCGCCCCTGGCGCCGCTGCCCGGTGTCGCGGCCGCCTGGAGCAGACGCGCCGACCCGGCCTGGGAGTTGATCGCCGGTACCCCCTCGGCCGGGTTGACGATGCTGCTGCGGCGTACCGCAGTGGTGCTGGTCCTTGTCATCCCGGTGCTCGCCGCGGTCGCCTCGGTCGGTGCGAGCCGGCCGAACCCTGCGTTGCTGCTGTTGCCGTGCCTGGCCTTCACGGCTGCCACGCTGCTACTCGGCTCCCTCGTCGGCGTCCAGCGCGCGGCGATCGGCCTGATGGCGGCCTGGGCCGCCGCCGTGGTCGCACCCAGCCTGGCGAGCGCGGAGCTACCCGTACTCCTCGAACCCGCCGCCACCGGCGCGTGGGCCCTCCTCACGGTCGTCCTGGCCGCCCTGACCCTGCTACGCGCCGGCAGTTTCCGGCGCATCACCTCGTTCTGAGAGGAACCACAATGCGAGCGGTGAGTACTGCGGAAACGACGGCCACCACCCATCCCTGGGCCATTCAGGCCGAAGCGTTGAAGGTGCGCGCCGGGCGTCACCTGGCCGTCGACGGGCTCGACCTGAGCCTTGGCACCGGCGTCCACGGCCTGCTGGGGCCCAACGGCGCGGGCAAGACGACGCTGATGCGCGCCCTCGCGACGGTGCTCACGCCGTCCGGTGGACGGCTGACAGTGCTCGGCTGCCCGGTCGACGGCCGCGCCGACCTGCGCCCGGCCCGACGCGCGCTGGGCTACCTGCCGCAGCACTTCGGCTACTACCCACGGTTCACCGTGCGCGAGTTCGTGGCGTACATGGCCTGGTTGAAGGAGATGCCGAAGGCCGACATCCCGGCGGCCACGCAACGCGCTATCGACCGGGTGGGGCTCAGCGCCAAGGCCGACGCCCGGCTCAAGACACTCTCCGGCGGGATGCTGCGCCGGGCCGGCGTCGCCCAGGCAATCGTGAACGACCCGCAGGTGCTGCTGATGGACGAGCCGACAGTCGGCCTCGACCCGGAGCAGCGCCTCGACCTGCGCGAGCTGCTGCGTGACCTGGGCACGGACGCCTGCGTGCTGGTCTCCACCCACCTGGTCGAGGACGTGGTGGCCGCCTGCACCGAGGTGGTGCTCGTCAACGAGGGCCGGCTGGTGTGGCAGGGCACACCAGCCGGGCTGATCACGCAGGGCGACGACGGTCAGGCGGGCGACAGCCCTGCCGAACGCGGCTACTCGGCCCTGCTGCGCCGCCACCGGGCGGAGGCCGTCCGATGAGCATCCTCCGGATCGAGTTGCGCCGCTCCGCAGCTGTCGGCGCTGCCCTGCTCGCGTTGACGGTCGGTGTGGCCACTCTCTACCTCGCCCGAGGGCGCTGGTCGGACGGGTGGTTGTCCCTCGCACTGACCACGAAGGAATACATGATCCTGCTGTGGCCGATCGCCCTGGCCGCCGGCGCGTGGCAGGGCCGCCGCGAGCACCGCGCCAAGGTCGGTGAGCTGTTCGACACCACACCCCGCTCACCGTTGCGGCGGATGCTGCCGGTGCTCGTCGCGATGGGGGCCACGCTCGGGCTCGCCTACGTGCTCGTCGTCGTCGCGGGTGGCGTGCAGCTCGCCTCGACCGCCGGCTACTTTCCGCCGGACGTCGTCGCCATCGTGCTTGTCGGCGCGTTCTCTCTGGTCGCGGCGACCTGGCTCGGCCTGGGCATCGGGCGGCTGCTGCCCGCACTGGTGACCGCCCCCGTGCTCGCCGTGGCCGGTGTGCTGCTTGTCTTCTTCACAGCGATCATGCAGCCGGACTGGATGGCCGCGGTGCTGTCCCCCGCCTACGGCAGCGGCTCGTTCTATCCGTTCCAGACCATCGACGCGGGGGTCACCGCCGCGCTCGCCATCTGGATGGTCGGGCTCGCGCTGACGGGCGTACTGCTGCTGGTCGCCCGGAACCCACGGGTCTGGCTGGCCGCCGCGCTGCCGGTGCTGCTCGGCTTCGGCGCCGCAGCGGCGATCGTCCCCCGCGACGAGGCCACCCTCGTCGCGCCGGTCGATCCGGTCGCCCGCGAACTCGTCTGCACCGACGACGCGCCGAAAGTCTGCGTCACCCGGATCCACGCCAACGTGCTCGACACCCTGACCCCGCTCGCCCGCGAAGGGCTTGCAGTCCTCGCGAAGCTGCCGAACGCCCCCACCCAGGCGCACGAGGAGCGGCGGGCCTACCTCATCGAAGGTGCGCCGGCGCGTGACCTCGACGTCGTCACGGTTTTCGTCCGGATCGACGAACGCGGCGGCCTGGCCCATCCCGACGTCGTGGTGCCCGAGATGGTCTTCGGTCTGGGCATCGGGTACGCCGACACGCGCTGCGAGCGCAACGGCGCGGTCGAACGGGCAGCCGCCTACTACCTGCTCGGCAGGCAGCCGGTCTCCGCCGTCGAGGAGATCCCCGAGGTGTTCGAGGAGGATCCGGAGACCACTGCCGAGGCTGTCGCGCTGTGGCAGGGGCTGCGGAAGCTGCCGGAACCGGAGGCGCTCTCCCGCGTGACGGCGGTACGCGACGCGATTCTGGCCTGCCGCGACAGCACCGGGCTGCTGTCGCGGTGACCCTCCACCTGCGCGCGCGACGCGTACCCCTGGCAGTGGCCGCTTCCGTCGGTGGAGCCGCCCTGATCTGGGCGCTGTGGCTGACCCTCGCCAAGGAACGCGACGCCATCCTCCTGATCGTCGTGCTGACGATCGTGCTGATGGTGTCGGTCCTGTCGACAACGCTTGCCGCCCCGGACGAGGACCTGGAGCGCACCGCGTCGCTGCGCTGGCCCTGGCGGCGAGCCCTGCACCTGCTGGCCGCGCTGGCGCTCGTGCTCGTCGTACTCCTCGCCACAGTGCCCACCGACGCCCGTTTCGGCCCCGCCGCGCTGGTGCTCCGCGACACCGCTGGCCTGCTGGGCCTGACCGCCCTGTGCGCGAGCGTCGTCGGCGCGGCCCGCGCCTGGTTCCTCCCCCTGGGGTGGACAGTCGTCGCCGCCCTGTTCCCCCAGTCGAGCACCTGGGGCGCCCTCGCCACCTGGCAGGGCCAACCCCACACCAGCCGACCCGCTGCGGTGGTCGCCGCCGTCCTGGCGGTCGCGGGCTTGCTGACGTACGCGTTCCTCGGCTCCGCCCGACGCGACTGAAACGAGGCCAGCGCAACGGTGACAGCGGGGTATCCGCACGAGTCGGATACCCCGCTCTCACCGAAACCGGGTCGATAGTGGAGGGCGTCAGCTACCGGCGCCGCACAGCGCCGTCTCGACGGTCTTGTTCACCGCGACGAGCATCTGCTCGCTCGTCGGCAGGCCGGTCACGGCCACCACCGCGCTCCGGCCGTCCGGGGTGGCGAGGTTGCGGGTCTGGAAGCCCTGGATGTCGCCGCCGTGCCCCCAGGCGTAGCCGCCGCAGGGCAGCTCGTACCGGGCCACACCCAGCCCGTACGCGTACTGTCCGGTCGGCTCGAACCCGGGCGCGGGCACTGTCGTCATCAGTGCCGCCTGCTGGGCTGGCTTGAGCAATTTGCCGCCCACCAGCGCGTCGAAGAAGGTCCGCAGCTCGTCCGGCGTGGAGACCAGTTGACCTGCCGCCCAGCCCAGGGACGGGTCCATCTCGGTGACGTCCACCCACGGGGCGCCAGGGGCCACCGCGACGTAGCCGCGCGGGTGGGTGCCGCGAAGACGCTGCTCACCGACGCCCGGCCAGTAGGTGTCCCGCAGCTTCAGCGGCCGGATGATGCGGTTGGTGATCTCCTCGCCGATCGGACGTTCGGTGACCTGTTCGACGATGAGCCCGGCGAGGACGAAGTTGGTGTTGCTGTACTCCCACCTCTCCCCCGGCGGAAAGTGCGGCGTGTTCGTGAGCGCCGCGTCCACAAGCCGACGCGGCCCGTAGTACGAGCGACTCTTGTCGATCAGGTCCTGCGGCTTGGTGAACAGCACGTCGTCGTAGTCGGGCAGGCCGCTCGTCTGTTGCAGCAGCTGACGTACGGTGATCTTGCTGCCGTCGTGGCCGTTGCCGCGCACGACGCCCGGCAGGTGGTGCTCGACGGTGGCGTCCAGGTCGATGCGGCCCTCGCCCACCAACTGGAGAACGACCACAGCGGTGAACGTCTTGGTGTTGCTGCCGATGCGGACCTGGGCGTCGCGGGGCACCGGGCGACGCTTCTGGAGGTCGCTGACCCCTGCCGTGTAGTCGCGCTCGCGCCCGCCGGCCCCCCGCACGGAGGCGAGCGCACCGGGGAAGCCGCTCTCGCTGACCAGACCGTCCAGGTGCCGCTGAACGGCGTCCCTGGGGCCGCCGTGCCGGCCGGAGTCGGAGTCGGCGAAGGCGGACGGGCCGGTCAGGGCGGCGCCGACAACGGCGGCGGCCACCGCGACGGCGGCCATCCGCGTGATTCGACGGCGGCGGGCGGGATCGCCTTTTTTGGCGGGCATGATGGCTCCTCGGTGTCGGCAACACGTGACACCATCAACGGTGCAAGAAGCCCGAATCTGGGGCGATCCCCCCTGCTGCCCTCCTTTGGTACAGCCTGCACCACCCCGGCCGGTACCGGTTACCGACGACCGGTCATCGCTCCGTGCGGCCGGGCTCCCAGCCGAGGCGCGCGGACAGCCGCGCGGTCGACTCAAGCAACGCGTCGCGGCAGTCGTCGAACTCGGCCTCGAACCGCTCCTTGGGCCCACACACGCTGATGACGGCCGTAACCGCGCCCTTGTGGTCGAAGACCGGCGCGGCGACCGATGCGGCACCGCTGCGACGCTCCCCTGTCGACCGCGCCCAGCCCCGCTCCCGGACGACCCTGAGCTCCTTGAGCAGAGCCGCCGTGTCGGTGATCGTGCCGTCGGTGACCGGTTCCAGTGCGTTTTCGAGGTAACGGTCGATCCCGTCCTCAGTGAAGAAGGCGAGGAACGCCTTCGACGACGCGCCCGCGTGCAGCGGGTACGGCGTGCCGAGGCTCACCGACATGATGACCTCGCGCCGGGGCACGACCTCGTCGACGTAGATGCGCCTGCGCTGGTCCACGCGCACGGACAGGGTCGCCGTCTCGTTCGTCCGGTTCGACAGCCGGACGAGCTCCGGATGCGCCATCCGACGAATGTCGAT
The DNA here is from genome assembly GCF_001279555.1 of Micromonospora sp. NRRL B-16802. Lineage (NCBI taxonomy): Bacteria > Bacillati > Actinomycetota > Actinomycetes > Micromonosporales > Micromonosporaceae > Micromonospora > Micromonospora sp. NRRL B-16802. The sequence continues at coordinate 38,063 of NZ_LGEB01000049.1, forward strand.
GTGCTCCATGTAGGCGAGACCGAGTTGCATTATGCCGATGCCGAGGGAGTATCGGCGCGTCGTCTCGTCGAGCTCGATCAGACCGCGCACGCGTAGCGATGCGAGCATGCGGTGTGTGGCCGCCTTCGACATGCCGAGCCCGTCGGCGATCTCACTGACGCCCAGGTCACGGGTCGGTGCGTCCTTGAAATACATCAACAGATCCGCGGCCCGCACGACCGTCGCGATTGTGGCGCTCGAGACCTGAGCCCCCATCTGGAGCTCAGCGTCAGCCCGCTGCCTGCCCTGCGACAACTGTCTGTCCCTTCCCAAATCGTGCCCCTCGGCCGCCGTCAGTGGCATCGAGCACGGTGCCGGTAAGCCGGTCGTGGTGGGTCGCCATGTTACTCGCCGTACCCGACCCATCCTCCGGCCCGCGCCGAGGCGTACCAGAGATCCACGAGGCGTACGGCTTCCAGGCCGTCGTCCCCGCTCACGGGGAAGGGTCTCCCCAGTTCTACGGCACGATCGGCCGCCCGAAAATACTCCAGATGGCCCGCGCCGTACAGCAGGTCCGCGCCCTCGGTCTCCGGCTCCGGCGGGGTCATGCCCTCGGGGCTCGACACCACCCGGGAACCTTCGATGACAACGGTCCCCTCGCTGGCGGAGAGGGTGATCCGCACGCCTGCGCCACGGGCTGCGACGGCCACCATCGAGACGGCCGCCCGGACGTCGCCGGGCAGCGCGATGAGCGCCGTCGCGGCATCGTCGAACGATCCCCTGACGTCGGCCACGAGGCGCTCCGGAGCACCGAACCACCAGGCGAGCAGATCGAGGTAGTGGACCCCGACGGTGAGGAGGAGGCCGCGTCCCGCCCGGGCCTCGCTCGTCTGCCAACCGGGCACCTGCACGGCCGCCGGCAGGTTGACCTCGACGACGACGTTGTGCACCCGCAGCGTGCCATCGGCGACGATGTCCCGGATCCAACGCAGTTGGGCGTAGGACCGGTAGTTCATCAGGCAGCCGAGTTCGACACCGCCGGCCCTGGCGACGGCCACCATCCGGCCCGCCTCTTCGGCGTCGCGGGCGAGGGGCTTCTCCACGAGGACGGGAATCCCGTTGGCCGCCGCCACCTCGACGGTCCATTCGTGCAGATCGTGCGGCAGCGCCACCGAGATCGCGTCGGGACGCGCCTCCTTGATCGCCGCGTCGAGATCGCTGTGCACGGCATAGCCCGCAGCGGAGGCTCGTTCGCGGGCTACCGGCGAGGCCTCGACGACACCGGCGACGACTGCCGTCGAGACACGCGAGAGCGCGGCCGCGTGCACCTCGCCGGCCCGGCCATATCCCACGACGAGCCAACGGCTCATTTCGATCCTCCCGCCTGCGTCCGGAACCACTCCGCGACGAACGCCCAGTCCTTGTCGGCGGCCGTGCCGTCGACGCCCTCGCCGAGCGCCCCGGCGATGACGTCACCGAGGGGCAGCCGACCCGCGTGCTGCTGCGCCTGGGCGCGGGCCAGGTCGACGTCCTTCTTTCCCAGCCGCATCGTGAATGCGACCGGCTCGTAACGCTGTGCCACGACCATCTCGCCGTAGGCGCGGTGGATCAGCCCGGAGAACAACCGCTCGGTGAGTACGTCGAGCAGCTGTCCCGGGTCCACCCCGGCACTCTCGGCGACCCCGGCCACCTCGCCGAGCGAGCTGGCCGTGACGGCGATCAGGTAGTTGCCGAGGATCTTGACCAGGTTGGCCTGTGCCGCCTCCGGAAAGGCGTGGACACTGACCGCCAGGTCGGCGAGGACCGGACGGATCAGATCCACCGGCTCCGCGTCCCCACCCGCGACGACAGTGAGCTGACCATTGACCGCTGCCGCGGACCGACCGAAGACCGGCGCCGAGACGTAGTGCGCGCCCCGAGCCCGGTAGAGGCCGTCGAGGTCGCGCGACAGCCCCGGCGAGATGGTGGCGCAGTTGACGTGGACGCTGCCCGGCGACATGGCCGCGAGGACCGTGTCACCGGCGAGGACCTGGCGCACCACCTCGTCGTCGGGCAGCGTGCTGACGACGATGTCGCGCGCTGCCACCTCGGAGATGTCCGAGGTGACAGTGACCCCGTGGGCGGCGGCGTCGGCCGCGCGTGCCGCGCTCCGGTTCCATCCGAGGACGGGACGGCCACGATCGACGAGCCTCGTGGCCATCGCCATCCCCATGCCGCCCAGCCCGATCCACCCGATGGTGGGGTTCGCGGGGGCGTCCAGCGCCGCGTCGCTCGTCACGACCACTGCCAGGTCGAGCCGCGCCGAAGGAAGCTGTCGCAGCCGGTCTCCTCGAACAGCTCGCGCTGGACCTCGTTCGCGCGACGCACGGCCTCCTTGAGGTCGACCTGCACCGGCTCGCCTCGGCGCATCATCGTGCGACCGCGCACGACGACCCGGTCGATGGAGTCGGGGGCCGGGCCACCGGACCAGACGAGGTTGGCGAGCAGCGCCCCGTCGGGAGCCGCCGTCGTCTCGCGCGACATGTCGATGACGAGCAGGTCGGCTTCCTTGCCCACCTCGAGCGACCCGATCCGGTCACCGAGACCGAGCGCCCGGGCGCCGCCGATGGTGCCGAGTTCGAGCGCCTCCTCCGCGGTGCCGAACAGCAGCTCGTCGCCGAAGTTGCCCTTGTCGCCGCGGGTGAGCCGCCGCGCGCTGTCACCGATGCGCTGGGCCATGAGGTACGACCGCAGCCCGAGCCAGTAGTTGTGGCCGTACGAGACGACCGGGCCGTCGAGGCCGATACCGACGGTGACCCCGGCGTCGAGGTACTGACGCGAGTCGAAGGTAACCATGCCCAGGATGAGTTCCATGTCCGGAACCAGGGAGATGGTGGCGCCGGCGCGGGCGATCAGCTCGGCCTCACCCGGGCGGATGTGCTGGGCGTGGATGCCGATGACGTGCTTGTCGAGCATGCCCTCCGAGTGCAGCCACTCGAACGAGCCGCCCTCCCAGCCACGGACCTCCTTGAGGTACGCGCCGTCCATCATCGAGGGAGCGTGGATGTCGAACTGCTTGCCCTTGTCGAGCGTCCACTGGTAGAGCGCGCGCAGGTCGGACTCGCTGACGTAGGTGATGCCGATCGAGCTGGCCGTGACCGACATCGTCTCGGAGTCGAAGGCAGCCGCGAGCCGGTCGGTCTCGCTCAGGGCCGTGTCGATGTCCTCGCGCAGCTCCTCCGGCACCGCGAGCGGGTCGTTGATGAGCAGGCGCGCGGCACGGGCGCGGATGCCCGAGTCGGTAAGGGCGCGAAGCACGCCGTCCATCGAGCGCTTGTTGGCGTGGGTGAAGTGGTCGTCGGTCGTCGTGGTCACGCCCGAGCGCAGCAGGTCGAGCGTCGGCGTCATCGCCGACCAGTAGGACCGCTCCTCGTCGCAGGCGCCGGTCATCGGGTAGTAGAACCCGAACAGCCGCTCCTGGAACTTCGTGCCCTCGGCCATGCTGCGGATGCAGCCCTGGACGAGGTGCGTGTGGGTGTTGACGAGCCCCGGCATGACGAGGTAGTCGGCACCGCCCCAGGTCTCGCCCGGCTGGTAGGGGGCCGGCCCGGTGCCGACCTCGACGATGGCGCCGTCGGTGATGGCGACCCAGCCGTCGGAGAGCACGCGCCTGTTGGCGTCCATCGTGATGACCCGGCCCCGGACCAGAACATCACACTGTGACAGCTCGTTCATGTATCGGCCTTCCTCTACTTTGTGGCGGTGCTACTTCGGCTGCGCGGGGCACAGCGGCAGGTAACTCAGGCTTGGTCGAACTGCCCCGGGTAGTGGCATGCGACGAGCACGCCGTCGCGTCCGGGTTGCAGGCTCAGCTCGCGGGTCCGGCACTCGGGGCGCGCGATCGGGCAGCGCGGCGCGAAACCGCAGACCGACAACGGGTCGACGTCGCCGGCATCGCCGCGCAGCGGGATCTCGGTGCGGCGCTCCTCTGTCCCCAGGTGCGGGACGGCGCTGAGCAGTGCCGCCGTGTACGGGTGCAGCGGGCCGGTGAGCAGTGTGCTCGCCGGGCCGGTCTCGACGACGCGGCCGAGGTACATCACCGCGACCCGGTCGCAGAGGTGCCGGATGACGCCGATGTCGTGCGAGACGAGCACTGCGGTCAGCCCGAGGTCCTTCTTGAGGTCCTCCAGCAGGTTGATGATCTGCGCCTGCACCGACAGGTCGAGGCCGGACATCGGCTCGTCCATGACGACGACCTTGGGCTGGACGACGAGAGCACGGCAGATGCCGACGCGCTGGCGCTGGCCGCCGGACAGCTCGTGCGGGTAGCGGGACTCGATGCTCGGCATGAGCCCGCACTCGGCCATGTACTCGCGGATCCGCTTGGCGCGCTGGGCCTTCGAGAGATCGGTGAGCCGCCGGAGCGGCTCCTCGATGATCTGCCAGACGGTACGCCGGGGGTTGAGCGAGCCGAAGGTGTCCTGGAAGACGTACTGGACGAAGGTGTGGTCGACGCCGCGGCGGCTCTTCGAGAGTTCCTTGCCGTCGGCGTACCGGATGATGCCGTCGGTCGGCTGGTCGAGCCCGGCGAGGATCCGCGCCGTCGTCGACTTGCCGCAGCCCGATTCGCCGACGATGCCGAGGGTCTCGCCGAACGCGAGCTGGAGGTCGACCCCGTCGACAGCCTTTGTGATGTTCCCACCGCTGCCGAACACACGGCGCAGACCTTCGGCGTGGATGGCGGTGACGCCGGGTTCGGCGCGGACCGAGGGCGGGGCGATCGACACGCCTGGCGACCGGACCGGCTCACTGGGCGCCGGCGACCCGTAGGGATGGATGCAGCGGACGAGCCGCCCCTCGGAGGCGTCCGGCGCGGGCAGGAGCGGGGGGTTCGCCGTGCCGCAGTCGGCGGTCGCAGTCGCACAGCGCGGCTGGAACCGGCAGCCGACGGGGAACTTGAACAGCTCCGGCGGCCCGCCGGAGATCGCGTTGAGTTTCGTGCCGGGTCTGCCGTTCTCCGGCCGCGCGTCGAGCAGCGCCCGCGTATAGGGGTGGGCCGGCGCGGCCAGAACCTCCTCCGTGGGCCCGCTCTCGACGACGTTTCCGGCGTACATGACGACGACGCGGTCGCTGTAGCCGGCCACGACACCCAGGTCGTGGGTGATGAGCAGTACGCCCATTCCCCACGACACGGCGGCCTCGCGGACGAGGCGCAGGATCTGTGCCTGGACTGTCACGTCGAGGCCGGTCGTCGGCTCGTCCGCGATGAGCAGCTTGGGCTCGTTGGCCAGCGCCATCGCGATCATGACGCGCTGCTGGGTGCCGCCGGACAGCTCGTGGGGGTACTGGTCGATCCGCTGCTTGGGGTTGACGATGCCGACGTCGCCGAGCAGACGCAGGATCCTCTCGCGTACAGCGGCCTTCGGCAGTTTGCGGTGCAGCGTGATGGCCTCGCCGATCTGCTGCCCGACCGTGTGGAACGGGCTCAGCGCGGTCATCGGGTCCTGGAAGATCATCCCGATGTCGCCGCCACGCACCCGGCGCAGGTCGGCGGGTGCGAGCGTGGTGAGGTCCTTGCCCTCCAGCAGCACGCTGCCGCGGGTGAGCTGCACGGGGTGACGGATCAGCTGGAGCACGGAGAGGGCCGACAGGGACTTGCCCGACCCCGTCTCGCCGACGATGGCGACGATCTCCCCGGCGGCCAGGTCGAAGTCGATGCCCGTCACGGCCTCGGTCTCGCGCTTGCCCTTGGTGATGGACACGGTGACGTCGCGCACCGCGAGCAGGGGCGGGTTCGGAATGGTAGTCATCGGGTCCTCGGGTTCAGAGTCTTGCGGAGCGTCCGGCCCAGCACCGTCGCGCAGAGCACCGTGACGGTGATGGCGACGGCGGGCATGAACGCGTACCACGGGTTCTGGATGAGGAAGGCACGCCCGGAGGCGAACAGCTGGCCCCAGTCGGAGGCCGGGGGCTGCACGCCGAGGCCGAGGAAGCTGAGGCCACTGACGAGCAGGAGCACCGTCGCGACCGCGAACGTCCAGAGGACGAGCACTGACGACATCACGTTGGGCAGGATGTGCTGGAAGGTGATGCTGAGGGTCGACCCGCCACTGCCGCGCGCCGCGAGGACGAAATCGGCCTGCCGGAGGGTGAGCACCTCACTGCGCACGACACGGGCGAAGTGCACCCACCCGAAGATCGACAGTACGAACAGCAGCGAGCCGATGCTGTTGCCCTGCGACGTGATGACGACAAGGGCGAGGACGATGTTGGGGAAGGCGAGCTGCACGTCGCAGAGCCAGTCGACGACAGGCCCGATCCACCGACGGTTCATGCCGCCGACGAGGCCGAGCACGGTGCCGACGATGGCACTGATCGTGGCGGCGCCGAAGGCGAGGGCCAGGGCGGTCCGGGCGCCGAAGATGAGCCGGGAGAGCAGGTCGCGGCCGAGTTCGTCGGTGCCGAGCAGGTGGTCGCCGCTGCCGCCGGCCCACACGGGCTTGAGCAGCGCCTTGGCGGGGCTGGGCTCCTCCGGGTCGTAGGGCGCGACCTGGTCGGCCAGCAGCGTCACGACGATGATGGCCAGCAGCACGACGAGACTGATCACCCCGCCCTTGGACCGCAGGAACGAGCGCGCCAGGGTCCGCGACGGGTCGCGCTGGCCGGGTACGGGTGGACCGCCCGGCGTCGCCGCAGCCGCACGGACGTCGGCAGCCACCGTGTCGGCGTGGCCTGCCGGGCCCGGCGCGCTGGCCGGTGGCGATGTCTGAGCCATGGTCAGCGCCCCTTTCGAATCCGCGGGTCGAGCCTGCGGTAGGCGATGTCGATGATGAGGTTGACGAGCACCACGAGGACGGCCGCGACGAACGTCGCCGCCCCCACCAGGGGGTAGTCGCGGTTGGAGACGCCGGAGATGAGCACGTGGCCGAGGCCGGGCCAGACGAAGATGAACTCGACGACGACGCCACCGGAGAGCATTCCGGCGAAGTCGACGCCGATGACGGTGATGAGGCTGTTGAGCACCGGACGGATCGCGTGGCGCGTCACGAGCCGGGCGGGCGGCACGCCCTTCGACAGCGCGGTGCGGACGAAGTCCTCCTGCATGCTGTCGGCCAGGCCCGCCCGGGTCACTTCGAGGACGCGGGCGATGGGATGGATGGCGAGCACGAGGATCGGCAGGATGATCGCCCGGGGGTCCGAGGCGAAGCCCTCCGTCGCCATGGACGGCACCCAGCGCAGGTCGACGGCGAACAGGTAGACGAGCAGGACCGCGACGGCGAAGACCGGAATGGCCTGGCCGCCCACGACGATGACGTCCATCAGCTTGTTGTAGATCCGGCTGCGGGTGAGCGCGGCGATCATGCCCAGCGGTACGCCGATGAGCGGCGCGAGCAGGAGCGCGGCCAGGATGAGCCCGAGGGTGGCTGGCATGCGGTGCAGCACTTCGGCCATGGCGTCGGTCCCGAGCCGGTACGAGTCGCCGAAGTCGAACAGGAACGCCCGGGAGACGAACTCCAGGTACTGCGTCATGATCGGCCGGTTGAGCCCGAGATCCTCGCGGATGCGCTCCAGGTCGGCGGGCTCGGCGTCCTGCCCTGCGAGGGCCTCGGCCGGGTCACCGGCGACGCGGAGCAGGACGAACAGGAGCGTGAGTACGCCGATGATGACCAGGACGAGGCGCACGATGCTCCGCAACGCGAAGCTGACGACGCCGTGCGAGAGGAACCGGGACCAGATGGGGGCCCGGGGGCCTCCGTCACCGTCGCCGGTCGTCGCGGGGGCGGTGCCCGGGGGCGCGACGTTGAGAGTCATGCGTTCAGCCTTTCCGTCGCTACGGGCACGAGCGTCGGGAGTCGTCGTTGGGGTTGGCGCAGAGACCGACGAGCAACGTCGCGAGCCAGTCGGGTCGCGCGATCATCACGTCGTGCGGACTGTCGATCTGGTGGGTGGACCACCCGTCGCTGGCCCGGACCCGGGAGAGGTACGGCCGGTCCGGAAATGCCTCCGGCGGGCCGCACAGGACGTAGTCCTTGGGCAGGTCCCGTGGCCATCCGCCGGGCAGGCGGACCGGGTCGGTGACGCACCGCAGGGGTTGGGGGGTGACGCTGGCGGCGATCCAGGCGTTGTCCGCCGGGGAGAGCCGGTCGTCGGGCCGGCCGGAGATGGGAATGATGTCGGTGTCGGCGAGCCGCCGCGCTCGGGCTCGCATCGCGTCACCGGCCGGGTGGACGTCCGCTCCGCTCTCGCCGTCTTCGACGACGGGGCCGTCGATCAGGACGACCCGCGCGACGTTCTCGGGCCTGGTCCCGAGGACGCCGGCCACCACTACCGCGCCGTAGCTGTGGCCGACGAGGCACACACCGGCCGGAGCGTGCCGGGCGACGACGGCGTTCACGTCGTCGATGTGGGTCTGCATGCCGACCTCGGGGGTGAGCAGGTGCGCGCGCTCTCCGAGCCCGGTCAGCGTCGGCGCCTCCCACTGCACCCCGACCGCGTCGAGCAGTGGGGTGAGGCGCCGCCAACACCAGGCACCACGGCCGGCGCCGTGGACAAGCACAACTTTCAGAAAGCTCACGGCACCTCCCGATTTTGGAACGGCGTTCCGCACAACGTAATTGAGTACTACCGGGCGGTCAATGCTCTTCTCACGCGGTCTCGGCAGCCGCCACCAGCTGGGCGACCTCGGCCGGACGTTCCACGTGCGGCCAGTGCCCGCACCCCGGCAACTGGACGACCCGAACGCCCTCCGCTGCGGTCCCCTGCGTCCCGGCCGCCTGTACCCCAGCCCAGCCGGGGTCACCGAAGACGCCCAGTCGATGCAGGGGCGAGCCTCGGTCGGGGTCCCGGGACCACGCGAGCACCGAGGACAGCGACTCCGCCATAGCAGCGGGGTCGAGCTGGCCGGCAACTGTGGCGAGGCCAAGCGCTTCCCGCTTGTTGTTCACACTGGTGATCCGGCGTTCCACTTCTGCGGGGTCGACGAGCCCACCGGGTGCCGCCACCCAGGCCCACGACGTCTCCACCGTGACGACCCGGGTGACGAGCTCCGGTTCGAGCCGCGCCGCGGCGAGCGCGATGGCGCCACCGAGGCTGTGGCCGACGAGGAGAGCCGGCCCACGATCCACCGCCGCAACGAGGTCGAGAACGCACCGAGCCATCGCCTCGACCCCGTACGCCGGACCGAGCGCCGCCCCCGTGCGGGGGTGACCCGGCAGGCCGGGCACGAGCACGTCGTACCGGCCAGCGAGTTCAAGGGCCAGCGGACGCAGGTCCTCCCCGGCACAGGCCCACCCGTGCAACAGCACCGCGAGTGGCCCCGGACCGGGGTACCTGTCGTATTCGAGTACAGCAGCCATGGCGCCGATCAGTCCCCGGACGGTTGTGTCGGTGGCAGGTCGACGTAGACCTGCATCGAGGCGGTGACACGGCAGACCATGCAGTAGAACGACGTGACGATGATGAGCTCGGCGGTCTCCCTGACCCCGAAGCGCGACTGGCAGCGCCGCACGAGCGATTCCGGAGCCCCACCGCCGACGATCGCCGTGGCAAGCTCGCAGACCAGCCGCTCGTCGGCGTCGAGCCCGTCGGTCTCACCGGCGACAGCCGCGCGGAGCAGCCGTGTGTCCACCCCGGCTGCGGCCGCCAGCCGCTCGTGCGACGCGGCGATCCGTCCGTTGCCGTGCAACCGCGCCACCGTGATGATCGCCGGCTCCGTGAGCCGCGGTTCGACCGCCAGCTCACGGCGCAGGCGACGGAGCAGATCGACCCACCCCGACAGGGCCGTCGGCGCGTTCGCGAGGACGGAGAACAGCTCGGAGACGTGCCCGAACAACGCGTGGGCCTTCTCGTATGCCTCCATCGTCTCCGGATCCCGAGTGGACTCGGGAACCGGAGCGAACAACGCCGACGACCCGTCAGACGGAATCACCGTCATGCCGTCAGGTAGAGCCGGTCGTAGTACTGCTCGGTCTGGACGTCGCACTGGACCAGACCCTTGAGGTTCTTGGCCCCCGCGTCGATCCAGACGTCACCGCAGGCGAACAGGAAGCAGGACTCCTCGTGGAACAGCTCGGTCATCTTGGCGAGGATCGCCTGCCGCTTGGCCGGGTCCTGCTCACCGAGCTGCTGCTTGTACATCTCGTCGAACTCGGGGTTGGCCATGTGGTACGAGCCGCTCGTGGAGATGAACCGGCTGTAGGCCCGCGCGGCGTCCATGTACGGGCGCGTGAACAGACCGAAGTGGTAGATGTCGGGGCGCTGCTTGGTGTTGTAGAAGTACTCGAGCTGCAGCGCGGTGTCGGTGAGCGCCGTGAACTCGACCTTGATGCCGAGCTTGCTGATCGACGACTGCATCCACTCACCGATGAGACGGCGCACGGAGCCCGTACCCGCGAAGGCGGAGGCCATCGTGATGGTGAAGCGGGTGCCGTCGGCCTTGACGGGGTAGCCCGCCTCGTCGAGCAGGGACTTGGCCTTCTCGACGTCGTACGGGTAGTCCTTCACGGTGTCCGTGTAGCCCGGCAGGCCCTTGCCGATGAGCTGGCCGTCGTCGGCGACGGTGCGGCCCTGCAGGACGTCCTTGACGAGCTCCTGCTTGTTGAGCGCGTACTGGAGCGCCTGGCGGACCCGCTTGTCACCCATCGGCCCGGTCTTCGGCTTGCCCTTGTTGTCGACCGAGTCCATGAAGGCGCCGAGGTCGTTGCCCTTGGTCAGCTCGATGAGGGTCGCGCCGGCGTTCGTGAGGGTCGGCAGGTTGTTGAGCGGCTGGATGTTGATGTAGTGCACGTCCCCGGCGAGGAACGAGTTGAGCTGCGTGCCGGCGTCGGTGACGAGCAGGAAGGTGATCTCTTCCAGGGTGGGCTTACGCCACGTCGTGTCGCCGGCCTTCTTCACCACTGCCTTGTCCGAGGCGTACGACACGAACTTGTAGGGGCCGGTGCCGATCGGCGCCTTGGCGAAGGCGGCGTCGCGCGTCTTCTGGTCCGAGCCGAGGCCCTCGTAGTACTTCTTCGGCAGGATGGCGACCTGGGCCAGACGCTTGAGGATCAGCACGTCCGGGGTCTTGGTGACCAGCTCGATGGTCTTCTCGTCGACGATGCGCGAGCTCTCCATCGTCGAGAAGTGCGTCGCGATGCCGTAGCCCGGGGTCGACGCCCGCTGGAAGCTGAAGACGACGTCCTCGGCGGTCATCGGGGTGCCGTCGTGGAACTTGACGCCCTCGCGCAGCGTGAACTGCCAGGTGCGGTCGTCGACCTGCTTCCACTGCGTGGCGAGGAACGGCCGGGGCTCGCCGGTGCTCGGGTGGGTGTCGACGAGCGACTCGTACATGTCGAAGCGCCGAGCGCCGCCGCTGACGACGACCATCGGGTCGACCGACGAGGACAGGTTCGACACGGCGATGGTGGCCACCTGGGTGGCGGCCAGCTGCACGCCGGCGGGCGGCCCGTCGCCCGGCCCACCGTCACGGGACAGCGCGTCGATGTTGTCGCCGGTGCCGGTCGAGGTGTCGGCGCCGCGACACGAGGTCAAGGCGAGGGCCGCCGCGCTGGACAGCCCGAGGAACAGCGCACGCCTTCGGCTGAACGGGGTCGAGGAAATTTCTTTCACGATGTCCTCCGATGAGGAGAGGGCCCGGTCCAGCAAGCCGGGCAGGAGTGATCCAAGAGGGATTGCGAGAGCCGGCCGCACTGTGGTGCGGTCCCGAAGCCGTCGAAGGGATTAGCCGTTCGTGTTTCGTTCTGTGGAACGGGCTTTCTATATGCGAGGTTATGGAGCCGCCACAGTGATGTCAACGGCCAGATCGGCTGCGGTTTGGCAACATCGGCCGCACCTGCCGGGCGGTGGCGTCAACACCGCCCGGCGCGGCTCTCGCAGGCCCTAGCCGACCGGCTGCAAACCGTTCCGCAAACGAGCCCTGATCAGGTCAAAAGCGTATGTCGTTGGGTCAACTATCCAGCTGTCCGACCAGGAGGACGGGCCGGTCGCGACGGCGCTGCACCCGTTGAGAACGATGGCGACACCAGCCCTGGAACGCTCGCGCACGATCCGATCCAGAGCGCTCGTCCATTCCTCCTCGTGGACCACCTTTTCGATTCCAAGGTTGAGGATGTCGGTCCCCCGGAAACCGTCGGCAAGGCCGTAGCCGCGCAGTCGTGCCGCGAGTTCGTCAGCGATCGTCTCGTTTCGGGTGACAGCCGAGAATGGACCGCCGATCCCGTACAGGCCGCCGGCGATGAGGCGGAGCAGACCGAGGACCGGGATCTCCCCCTCACCGAGCGCCTCGACGCCGGGGTCGAGGACACAGTCCGGCATGACGACGTCGTAGCGCGCCGGATCCAGGCCCGCCGCCACGGCGGCGATGTGCGTCGCCGCCGCCTCGACGTCCTCCGGCCGGTCGAGGCCCGGCGGCGCCTCGGGCGGCAGGCGGACGAGGTCGACGTCGAGGTCCGATCCGCCGAGCGTGCGCAGACGCGCCGCCCGGGCAGCGGTGATCGACTCGGAGAGGTGGATCGGCGAAATCATGCAGATACGCAGTGGCTTCACGTCGACCCCTCCCATCACAGCTCCAACACCGACGGGACGCCGGCCACGACGAGGGCTGCGACCTCGGCGCGGTTGATCTTCGCGCTGGAGTTGCGGGGCATCTCGTCGACGAGCAACAGCCGCCTCAGGTCGGCCGGGAAATCGGCGACAGCCGCCCCGATCGCGGCCCGCTGCTCGGCCACGTCGCCCTCGAAGTGGACGACGACGGCCACGTAGTCCGCCGAGACCTCGCCGCCGACGGCCTGACCGTCGGCACGCAGGCCCAGCACCACGGAGTCCCGCACGCCGGGGATCTCACCGAGAATCCCCTCGATCTCGTACGGGTAGACGTACGTGCCGTTGAGGACGAAGGCGTCCTTCCACCGGCCGAGGATCTGCAGGTTGCCCCGCTCGTCCCAACGGCCGACGTCACCTGTGTAGAACCACTCGTCGGTCGACGTGCCCACGTTGGACGGGGTCGTCGAGTGCAGCTCGGACGCCAGGATGTAACCGGGCGAGATGCCCGGCCCGGTCGCCCGGACCTCGCCGGCACCGCGCGGGTCACCGTACGTGTCCTTGCGCGGGGCGATGTCGACGGTGCTCAGCGGCGCGGGCCGCCCGACCGAGGACGAGTCGCCGTACTCCGGCATCGACGACGTGAGGATCGTGAGGGTGCTCGTCTCGGTGAGGCCGTAGCTGTTGACGACCTCCCCCCGGTCGGTCATGAGCTCGCCGAGGCGGCGCAGCGTCGCCCGCGGCGTCCGCTGACCCGTCGCGACGCAGACCCGCAGGCCCCTGTCGAGCAGACGCTGGGCCGCGCCCGAGTCGAGAAGCTCACGCCAGGCGGGCGCCTGAAGCGGCAGGACTGTGACGCCGTCCTCGCTGTTGCGCTCGATCGAGGCGACGGAGACGTCGTCCAGGGCGATGGTCGTGCCGCCCAGGAGAGTCATGCACCGCAGGGCGCCGACGGAGACGTTGATGTTCGTCGGGCTCGCGGCGAGCCAACGCTCCGAGTGGCGCAACCGCATGCACAGCGAACGGTTCACCGCGTCCCAGAAGTCCGCCCCGACGGAGCGGACCATCCCCTTGGGTACGCCGGTCGTACCTGTCGAGTACTGGATCCCGGACACGGTGTCGGCGGCCCGGAGGCCGACCCACTCGATGTCGCCGTCGGGCCGGGCGACCTCGTCGTAGCTGTCGGCGCCGGGCTCGGTGAACCAGACGGGTGCCGACCCCATGGCGCGCCGCGCCTCCGTGAGCAACTCCGGTCCGGTGAACAGCTCCGCGAGGTCGAGAGCCCGTGCGGCGGCGTCGAGGTGCTTGTTGAGGGTGATGCCGAGCAGCACCGGTTGCAGACCCGCCGCCTGCGCGGCGAGATAGAGCTCGAGACCGAAGGTGCCCTGGTAGTGGGCGATGCCGATGCGGTCGCCGGGCTTGCGGCCCCGCTCCCGGAACCCTCCGACCAGACCGTCGATGCGGGTGCCGAGTTCGCCCCACGTCAGAGTACGGCGCGACACGGTCGTCACGTCGCCGACGATGGCGGGGCGGTCCGCCAGTAGCGTGGTGTTCTGCCTAGCCTTGAGGAGCAGATCGGTCATGACCGCCTCCTAGATGCCCTGGGTGTGATCGGTTGGGGTTCCGGGCGCGGGGCCCGGGCCGGCGGAGCTAGGCGAGCGCCTGCGACCGGTTGATGCTCGGGAGGACCTCGTTGACGACCCCCGCGTCGATGGCCGACTCCCAGATCGAGGTGAGGGCCGCCTCCGCGCGGGCGCGAACGCCGTTGATGTCGACGCCGACGAAGGTGCCGTCCTCCATGACGACAGCGCCGTCGACCATCTCGAACTGCACGTCGCGGCCGTTGCCGTAGTAGACGAGCGACTGGACGACGTCCAGGGCCGGTGCGATCGACGGGTCGGTGATGGCGACGCCGATGAGATCGGCCCGCGCGCCCTCCTTGATGACGCCGAGGTCCGGGCGGCGCAGGACCGAGGCGGCGTGGCTCGTCGCGAGGTCGACGACCTGGGCGGCGGTCGGCCGGTGCGACTGGGCGACGCCGATCTTGCCGAGCATCGCCGTGAACTTCAGTTCCTCGACCATGTCGCAGTTGAAGCCGTCGGTGCCGAGCGCGACGGAGATGCCCGAGTCCATGAAGGAGACCGACGGCGAGATGACAGCTTCCTTCGCCTTGCGCGAGGCGCAGTGGACGATGGTGATGCCGGTGTCGGCGGCGAGCTGGCGGTCCTCGTCCGGCAGGTAGGTGCCGTGCGCGGCGATCAGCCGCTCGTTGGCCAGCTCGGCGCGCTGAAGGACCCGCAGCGGGGTCGTGCCGAACCGCTCCTGGGTGGTGGCGAGTTCGCTCGGCGCCTGACAAAGGTGCGTCGTGACGAGGCAGTCGAGTCGCTGCGCCGCCGCGCCCACCCCGGCGAGCACGCTGAACTCGTCGGTGTGCACAGCGGCCGGTCCGAGGATCATCGTGATCCGCCCGTCCGCGGCACCGTCCCACTCCCCGAAGAGCCGCTCCAGCTCTTCGAGCTCGGCCAACTGGGCCTGCTCCGAGGTGGTCTGCTTGCGGTCCTCCAGGCCACCGGAGAGCTGTCCGAGACGGTGGGTGACGTCGAGCGGGATCGTCGGGCCGGCGAAGGTGCGTACCCCGACGCGCTCGGCGATGTGCAGGTAGCCCTCGATGTCTGTCGACGCGTGGTTGAGGATCGTCGTCGTTCCGGTCCGCATCATGCCGAGGACGTCCCACTCGATGACAGCGCGGAACTGCTCCCGCAGCTCCTCGCGGTACGCGTGCCGCCACAGCCGCGACAGCGGCACGTAGAACGGCATGCCCGTCGGCAGCTCGTAGTCCTCGGAGATGGCCCTGCCGACCGGGCCGGCCCCCGCGTGCGTGTGCATGTTGATCAGCCCCGGCAGCAGGACCTTGTCGGCCAGCTCGATGCGCCGGCCGTCGATTCCCTCGGCCTGCTCGGCCGGCAGGATCTGAACGATCCGATCACCCTCGACGACCACCGCCGCGCCCGTGCGTACCTCACCGGCGCCGAGGTACACCCAGCGAGGAAGAATCACCGTGCGTTCCACCATCGTCAACCACCTTCCAGCCCCGTCGTGTGATGTCGTCCCCGCTGATGCCCGCGCCCGCCGGAGAACCGGCGGGCGCGGGACCTTAAACGCCGCTCAGCCCTTTTCCTGCCGTACGACGAACACGTTGCCGTCGGGGTCCTTGAACGACGCCCACCAGCCGAAGTTGGCCAGGACCGGCTCGGAGACGAACTCGACGCCCTTGGCGGTCAGCTCCTCGTAGGTCGCGTGGATGTCATCGCAGGTGAAGGTGATGCCCGAGTAGAACTCCACCTCGTCGAAGACCGGCCAGTGCAGGACCATCAGCGCGTTGCGCGACGAGGCGGCGGTCTCGAGCCAGCGACGCGGAGCGAAGTCGGGCATGACGACGTCGCTGACGACCTCCAGGCCGACCTGCTCGGTCCAGAAGCTCGCCGACCTGTCCTGGTCACGGACCTTGATGTTCACACCGCGGATTCCGGTGATCATGGCTGTTCCTTTCTGTCGGTGATCGACGTGGATTCCCGTCGCCCGCTGGGCGCCGGTTCGTTTGGGCGTGGCTGCCGTCGGAGGACCTCGAACACGACGGCGGTGTCACTGGCCACGAGGCCGTCGGACAGACCGTCGCGGTAGACGGCCCGGGCGGCGTCGAACAGTGGTGTCGCGGTGCCCGCCTCGGCCGCGGCCGTGCCGATGATCTCGAGATCCTTGGCGAAGACGTCCATCCGGATGCTCGCCGGCTCGTAGCGCCCCTGCACCATGTCGGGACCACGAACGCCGAACATCCGGGAGGCTCCCGCCCCGTCCCCGACTGCGGCCAGCACCTGCCGCAGGTCGAGGCCGAGGTCCTGGGCGAACCCGAGCGCCTCGGCCGCGGCGACGTTGTGCACCGCGACAAGGTGGTTCGCCACGAGCTTCATGAGAGTGCCCTTGCCGACATCGCCGAGCTCGAAGTGGGCGCGGGTGAACGCCTCGACGAGGCTCCTGGCCCGCTCGATCGCCTCCGGCGCTCCGCTGACGTAGGCGATGAGGTCGCCGGTCCGGGCCTGCGCGCCGGTGCCGCTCACCGGAGCGTCGAGCATCTCGATGCCCGCCCCTGCGAGGCGGGCCGCCCCGTCGAGCTTGGTACGCAGGTCCAGGGTGCTCGTCTCGACGACGACGGTCCCGGGGCGTGCGTGCGCGGCGAGTCCGTCGAGGACGGCGGCGAAGGCCGCAGCGCTCGGCAGCGAGGTGAGCACGATGTCGCTGGCGGCGGCGAGCGCGGCGAGGTCGTCGTACGCCACTGCGCCGGCCTCGGCGAACGCCCGGCGCCGGTCCGCGTCGATGTCGAAGCCGCCGACCTCGAAGGCGCCGGTGGCCAGGACGTTGCCCGCCATCGCCGAGCCCATCACACCGAGCCCCACGAAGCCGACGCGCGGTCGAGCCGTCGCGGTCATGACCTGCTCCCTTCGACGTGGCCGACGCGCGCCCAGTCCCCGACGAGCCGCGCGAAGGGCTCGGCGAACTCCAGGGCACTGGCGTGCCGCGCCCCGGCGACGACCGCGCGGCGGGAGCCGGTGATCGCCTCGGCGAGGCGGGCTGCGCCGTCGTGGAACAGCGGCGCGTCGAGCTGGCCGTCGATGAGCAGGGTCGGCGCCGTTATCTCGCCGAGTCGCGGCGTGACGTCGGCTGTCGCGAGCGCCAGGCACGCGAGGGCGTAGCCGCGCGGGTCGGTGCCGGCCAGAGCGCGGCGTACGTAGCTGACCTCGGGCCCGTCGGCGGCGAGCGCCTCGGGGGTGAGCCACAGCTGCAGTGTGGGCTCGACGAACGGGGCCATGCCCGAACCGACGACCTCGGCGGCGCGAGCGCGCCACTTCTCGCGCCAGTCCTGCGGGTACGTCGGGACGGCTGCCGCCACCACGAGGCTGGCGACGAGTCCGGGATCGTGCACGGCGAGCTCAAGGGCGATCAGGCCACCGAGGGACAGCCCCACCACGTGGACGTTCTCGTGACCGAGACCGCGCAGGTGCGTCGCGAGCGCGGTCGCCACGTCCGCAGTGTCGTAGGGGTCCTCGGGGACCGGGCAGCCACCGTGCCCCGGGAGGTCGACGGCGTACACGCCGAAGCCGTCGAGTTCGGCGGCGGCCGCGGTCCAGAAGTCGGCGCCCGCGCCGAGCGGGTGCAGCAGCACGACTGTCGGGCCGGAACCCTCCCGCAGGGTGCGCCCGCTGACCACCACGGCGCTCATGACGTACTCATCTCGACGGGCGGGTCGAGTGCGTCGGCGTCGGTCCCCGTCGTGTTCATGACCATGGCGAGGGTCGTGTAGTAGCCCGCGCACACGACGAGGTCGATGAGACCCTCCTCGCCGAGCAGGTCGATCGCCCTGTCGTAGAGCTCGTCGGGGATCGCGTCGTCGGCGAGCACGTGGGCGACGATCGCGTAGCCCGTGGCCAGCGGCTCCTGCATCGAACGCGGTTCCCGGCCGGCCGCGACGTCCGCCACGACGTCCCGGGGCACGCCCGCGTCGAGGGCGAGCGGGCAGTGGTAGCCCCACTCGAACGCCTGGTTCCGGGCGCGGGCCACCTGGAGGATGGCCAGTTCGAGAACCGCCTTGGGCAGGCCGGACCCGAACCGGAGGTACGCGCCGACCTCCTGGAGCCGGACCATCGCACCGGGGCTGCGCAGCAGGGGGACGAAGGGCCCGAAGAGAGCACCCCGTGGCCCGGCGCTGATCGCCGCGACCGCCTCCTGCTGCTCCGGCGTCAGGACCGCCGTCGGCAACTGGGGCATCCTGTCACGCACCGCTGCCGTGCCTCTCGACGAGCGGCATGACCTCGGTCGCCATGAGTTCCATCGACCGGCGCGCGAGCTTCTCGTCGACCCAGTCGAGGCCGGCGTAGACGAGTTCCCCGAACGGGCCGGTCTCCTCCTGGAAGGCGACGAGCTGCTCGGCCACCTGCTCGGCCGTACCGCAGATGACGAGGTCGTCGAGGACCCGCTCGATGGTGATGGCCTCGTCCGGCTCGTTGCGGTCGCGCTTGAACAGACCCAGCCGCCCGAGCTTGGTCATCTTGCGCAGCATCTGCTCGTAGTAGAAGCGGTAGGGGCTGTTCGCGTCGTCGCGCCCGTAGGCACGGGCCTCCTGCTCGGTGTCGGCGACGAAGACCGTCCGCGCGATCCGCCAGTCAGCCGGGTCCGCCTCGACCCCGGCGGCCTGCTTGCCCTCGACGTACTTGCCCCAGTGCGTGGCCACCCACTGCGGGAGCAGGAAGTTCGCCGACAGGGGGTGGAAGTCCTTGCGGCCCATCTCCACGACGCCCTTGGAGAACGGCGCGACGACGGTGCCGACGATCTCCGGACGCGGGCTCTGCAGGGGCTTGGGCAGGTAGCCCACGCCGAGCGGCAGGTCCATCGACCGTCGCGTCGAGACGTTGAAGCGCCCGCTGGCAGAGACGATGTCGTACGGCGGCTCGCCCTCCCAGATCTTGAGGATGACCTCGATGGCCTCGGCGAACATCGCGTTGCGGTCCTCGTCGAGGATGCCGAGCACCTCGGCGTCCGACGGCAGCGCCCCCGGGCTGATGCCGAAGATGAACCGGCCACCGGTCAGGTGGTCGAACATCGCCGCGTTCGCCGCTACGAGCGCCGGGTGCTGGTGGGACAGGTTCGTCGTCCCGGTTGCCAGCTTGATCCGTGGCGCGTCGTTGACGAGCGTCGCCAGGAACAGCATCGAGTTGGTGATGTTCTCAAGGTTGTCCGTCAGGTGCTCACCGATGAAGGCGTCGTGGAAACCGAGCCGATCGGCGAGGATGACCGCCTCACGGTCCTCATGGAGGGTCTCCGTCCACAGACGTCCGGGACGGTGCAGCGGCATGGCGAAGTATCCGAGTCTCACGAGATCAGTCAATCCGCTGGTCAATCCCCGAACAATTACGGCTTCCCACAACCTGACCAGGGCAGGTTGTGGGAAGGCGTGATTGTCTTGCCCTCCGCTCGGATGTTGACTCGGGTCCATGACCGTCGTTCGGACGCCACACGTTGACCGTGACCATTTCCGCAACGTCGTCGGCTGCTTCGCCACCGGCGTCGCCATCCTCACCTCGCGGGGCGTCCAGGCACGCGCGGGCATGACGGTGAGCGCGCTCACCTCGCTGTCGCTCGACCCGCCGATGGTGCTGGTGTGCGTGAACCGGTCGGTACCGACCGAGCGCAGCATCGCTGAGGCTGGCACCTTCTGCCTCAACATCCTCGGCGAGGGTCAGGAGCAGCTGGCGCTACAGTTCGCCCGCCCCAGCGACGACAAGTTCACGGGCGTACGCACCCACGATGGTGTCCTCGGCAATCCCGTCCTCACCGACGCGCTCGCCTCGATCGAGTGCGAGGTGTCCGACACTGTGCAGGCGGGCAGCCACAGCATCTTCATCGGTAGGGCGCTTGACGCGCAGGCGCGCGAGGGCCTGCCCCTGACGTACTTCCGCGGCGGGTTCGGTGGCCTCACCCTCGACCGCTTCAACCAGGTGTACCAGCGGCTGCGGGACATGATCCTCGCGCGGGAGATCGACGGCAACGACGACATCGACGTCCCGCAGCTGGCCCGACGCCTCGACGTCGAGCCGGCAGCCGTCCTCGCCGGACTGTCGACACTGCGCCGGGAAGGGCTCGTCACGTCGACGGATTACGGCCACCGGGTCGCACCCTTCACCGTCGACGACGCCGCGGAGGCGTTCGAGGCGCGCGCGATCATCGAGACGGGGATCGCCGACCTGACGGTCGGCTCGGTCACCGGGGAGAACCTGGCCGTCCTCGACCAGCTGTGCAGCGAACTGTGCGGGTTCATCCTCAACGACGAGTTCACCGATTTCGACGCCTACCTCGCGGCCAACGACAGGTTCCACCGCTTCCTCGTCGGCCTGTCGGGCAACCGCCGCGCCATCGCCCAGTACGAGGCGCTGGCCATGCCGACCATCATGGCGCAGAGCTTCGGTAAGACCCGGAAGAGCTCCTCGCAGTTCGTCGACGTCCACAAGCGGATCGTCGGCGGCTACCAGCAGCGTGACCTGGACGCCGTCAAGACGGCGATGCGGCAGTACGCGGTCCTGGCCACCGAGCGGGCCCGGGAACTGCTCACCTCACACGGCGGATCGGTGTGACGGTCTCGTCCAGGCCGGCGAGCAGGTCGTGCAGGCGCAGCGCGAGCATGAGTTCGGCCTGGCGGGACTGGAGGTCGTGGCCGAGCATCTCCTCGATCCGGTGGATGCGGTTGCGCACCGTGTTCTCGTGCAGGTGCAGGGCGCGCGCTGTCGCCGCGTAGTTGCGCTCGCGCAGCCAGACACACAGGGTCTCGCGCAGCACGTCGAGCCCGCTGCCAGTGCCGCTGAGGGCCGCGAGTTCCTCCTCGACGAGCTGCGCCGCCATGGGCAGGTCGTCGAGGAAGATCGCCTCCAGACGGACGTCGGCGTATTCGAGGACGCCGTCACCGGCGAGCTGGTGGCGTCGGTGTTTCCCGGCGAACGCCTCCCGGATCCGACGAACCCGCCCGATCTGGCCGTAGCTGTGGCGCAGCCCCTCAAGACCGCGGGCGGGTGCGCTGACCTCGGCGGCGATACCGCCCTCGACAAGCAGCCGGCGTAGTCCCGTCCGCGCATCGGCGGTCCACGCGCGGCGGGCGAGGAAGCGCACCTGGGTGCCGTCCTGCTCGGGGTGGTGCAGGACGTCCGTCACCGCACAGGTGCTCTGGGCGCGTCGTACCCAGTCGGTGCCGCCGGCATCGCCGCGAGTGGCAACCGCGATGTGGTCGGCGTCGATGTCGTAGCCGAGCCCGAGCAGTTCGAACTTGTCCGGTACGTGATCGTCGCTGAGCAGGTCCTTGACGAGGCGGAAGCGGAGGTGGTCCCGCGACCGCTGGAGGCTCTCCTCGGAGAGCATGTGCTCCCGGGCGACCTGGGCCAGTGCCGCGTTCTGGTAGGCCATGACGAGTTCGGTGAGCAGGCGGGCGCCCTCGCCCCGGCGGGCCGGGTCCGTCTCGACGGCGTCGAGGCGGGCCACCCAGTCCCGCCAGACGGTGAGGAACCCGACCCGGTACGACAGTTGCAGTGATGCCTGCACGACGCGCCGCCGGGCCTGGACCACGGCGAGGCGCCGGGGCTGCACGAGGTCGAGTTCCTCGATGCGGACCTCGCCCATCGCCACCCGGTGCAGGGTGCGCACGTTCTCCGTGACGCTCGCTGTCAACTGCGCGACGAACTCCTCGTCGTCGCGCAGATGGTCGAAGGCCGCGTCGAGGTCGACTGCCACGACCCGCTCGACCAGTTCCGCCGAGACGGCAGACCGTAGGGCCTCCCGCAGCCACGGGGGAAGCTGCGGGAGACCCACGGAGTCCGCGGACACGACGATCAGCGCTCCTGGAAGGGCAGCAGGATGCTCGATCGGTGTTCGCCTCCACAGTGCACGCGCACCCGGGTGGCGTACCGCTGCGCCGGGCGGTCGATCGGGTCGTCGTGCAGGAACGGCCCGCAGCCCTTCATCGCGTTCTTGAAGTTGGACATCGTCACCGCGTCCTTGAGCTCCGGGTTCTCGTAGTCCCGGCCTCCGATTGTCACCGCGAGCGTGTGACCGGCGGGAACGACGATGCAGGTCGGCCACACCTCGACGTCGACCTCGTACACGGTGCCCGCCTCGACGGGCAGGGTGCGCGAGTGCGGGTGGATCGGCCGCCACTCGGTGGAGGCGGCCTCGTCGAGCTCGCGGTGGCTCAGGCGCAGCCACCCCATGCTGATCGGCGCGTTGGGGTCGACGGCACCGGCGAAGGTGACCTCCTTGCCCTCGCTGTCGAACAGCCGCACGGTGAGGAAGATGTCGGCGTCGTCCGAGTCGGTCGACACGAACAGTTTCGCCGAGACCGGGCCGCTGACCTCGCGGTCGGCGTCCGACACCGGGAGCCGGAACGTGACGTCCTGCTCGCCGGAGAACTCGACGGATCCCGCCTCGGCCCCGCCCTTCTCGACGAGGTCGAGCCGGACCGGGTCGAGTTCGAGGCGCTGCCACGCCGTCTCGGGCAGCGGCCACGCGGACGCGGCCCGCTCCTCGTAGACCTCGCCGGGCGAGCGGACGAGCAGACTCACGGGCGGGCGCTGGTCCCAGCCGTTGTCGACGCCCTTGAGGAAGTGGTCGAAGAACGCGAGCTGGATCTGTCGCCCGTAGTCCGTGTAGTACGTCGTCCAGTGCTCCAGGCCGTGCATCTCCAGCCACTTCTGCGCGCTGCCGGCGCGCAGGAAGCCCTCGACGTTGCCGCGCAGGTGCAGCCCGGAGCCGCCCCAGTTGCCGGCGCTGAGCAACGGCACCTCGATGTTCTCCAGCACGCCGGAGCGCTCGCGGTACCAGTCGTCGAGCAGCGGGTGGGAGCGGATGATCGCGCCGAAGTCGCTCCGGTTCGCGGCGAGTTGGTCGTCGCTGAGGGTCTCGTCGCCGCACACGTTCAGACCGGTGATCGGGTTGACCGGACCACGGTCACCGAGGCCGTACTGGACGACCTTGATCTGCTTGTCGTACCAGTGCTCCCAGAACGTCGACAGGATGCCGCCGTGGTGGGACGCGTCGCGGTAGAAGTCGCTCGCGCCCTCCCAGATACAGACCGCGGCGAGACCGCGTGGCCGCTCCGACGCGACCTGCCACTGGTTCATCCCGAAGTACGACACCCCCGAGGTGCCGACCTTGCCTGTCGACCAGGGCTGGTCCGCCGCCCACTCGATGCACGCGACGTAGTCAGCCGTCTCGCGTGCGGAGAAGTGCTCGATGTAGCCGGGCGAACGGCCGCAGCCCCGGGAGTCGACCCGCACGACGGCGTACCCGTGCGGCACCCACTTTTCCGGGTCGACGACCTCCCAGTTCTGGTACGCGCAGGAACTGCCCTCGGCGACGTCGGGGTGGCTGCTCGACAGCGCCTCCCACGCCGTGGGGTAGCCCTCCTGGAAGGGCAGACCCTTGGCGTACGGGCCGTAGCTGATCAGCACCGGATACTGTCCGGGCTGTTCCGGCAGGAACACGTCGGCGGCGAGCGGCAGGCCGTCGTCCATCGTGATGGTGACGTCCCACAGGATCCGCATGCCGTCGCGGACCTCGTCGATGCGGGCGTTGGTCTCGGTCACGGTCCGGTACGCCTCGCTGCTCACGGGATGTGGACGATGAGGTCGACGCTGAGGTCGCAGCCGGGGACCTCCTGGAAGCCCTTGGGGATCTCGTAGAACCCGGCGGCGGGCAGCCCGTTGGTGAAGGGCTCCGGCCAGGCCTGGAAGACGGCGGGTACGTCCTCGAGGTCGGACAGGAACAGGTCGGCGCGGACCGCGTTCTCGATCGACGTGCCGGCGGCCGTGCAGATCGCCGCGACGTCGTCGTGGATGCGCCGTACCTGGTCGACGATGTGCCGGCGGGTGTGCGGCAGGCTCCGGGCGAGGGCGCTGTCGGGCGCACCCGAGGCGGTACGTCCGAGCTGGGTGGAGAGGAACAGCAGGGAGCCGCTGCGGACGGCCTGGACCTGGTGCCCGATGGGCGCGAGCGCGTTGTCGGTGTGCACGATGTGGCGGTCGCCGCCGTGCTCGGGGCGCGCCACGATGACGTAGATCTCGACGTTGCCGCCCTTGACCCCGCCGATGCCGGAGACGGGGACGATGGTGCGCGCCGGCGGCTCGGTCGGCCAGTGCTTGGCCCAGACCTCGTCGATGGCGGGCAACTGCCGGACGCCCTCGGGCGTCAGGTAGATGACGACCTTGATGACGTCGCTCCACTGTCCGCCGGCCGCCTCCATCGTGATGCGGATCTGGCGCAGCGTCTCGTCGGTCTCCGCGGCGACCTGGTTGCCGTACCAGATGTGCTGCGGCACCCGGGCGTTCGGGTGCAGACCCGATTCGAAGTCGGTGGGGATGAAACCGGCGCTGAACAGGTACGGGCCGGACTCGACACCGACCGAGTAGCCGCCGAGCGGGTTGTGGACGTCATGCGCGTACGCCCGCTTCTCGATGCCGGAATCGTTGAGCAGCGAGATGAGCTGAATCTCGATGTGGGTGTCGGTGGCGAGGAGACGCTCGACGGGCAGCAGGCAGCTCGCCGGGCGGTCGGACAGGAGGAACTCGTCGCGGCCCTGGATGTAGGAGTGCGCGCCGAAGCGCCAGTCCTCCCAGTGGGTCTGGTAGCGCGGCGTCCACTCCGGGTCCAGGCGACCGTCGGTGTGGAAGGTCGGCTGCCACTGGTTGATGCACACGCCCTGGTCGAGGCTCGACCCGGCGACGGTGAGTGCGGAGTCGAGGCGGCGGTACACCTCGCGAACCTGCTTCTTCACGGGGTGGCCGCTGTGCAGCGGCAGGCCGGGCTCGACCTGGGCTGCCTCGGCGAGCCCGCCGTTGTCGAAGTCGGTGGCGCTCATCGAGGCGGTGAACGCGAACGGGCCGGCGGTGACGACCGGGCTGCTCGGGTACCAGTCAGGGAAAGACGCGTCGGGTACGTCGTGGACGACGCGGGGGCTGTTGTGGGTCATAGCGAGGTCTCCAGGGTTGTGGTGCTCGAAGCCGTCTCGAAGCCGTTTCAGAGGGTCTGGCCGCCGTCGACCATGAGCGTCTGGCCCAGGACCATCTCGTTGAGCGGGCTGAGCAGGAAAGCGGTGGGCAGGATGAGCTCACGGGCGTCGAGGATGCGGCCGGCCGGGATGCCCGCGACGACCGACGCGGTGAAGCCCGGGTCGGCGAAGAGCGCCTCGTTGACAGGCGTCAGCGTCGCGGTCGGGCCGATCGCGTTGACGCGGACGCCGCGCGACGCCCACTCGACGGCGAGGGTCTCGGCGAGCATCGACACGGCGGCCTTGCTCGCGTTGTAGCTCGACCAGTCGGGGAAGCCGCGGCGGGCGAAGCTCGAACTGGTCAGGACGATCGAGCCGCCCTCGGTCATCCGCCGGGCCCCGCTGCGGGCCGTGATGAACACGCCGTTGATGTTCGTGTCCACGACGGAGCGGAAGTCGTCGGCGCTGACGTCGAGAGCGGGCTGGACGACGGCGATACCGGCGTTGGCGACGACACCGTGCAGACCACCGAAGGTCTCGACGGCGCGGTCCATTGCCGCCTCGACGGCAGCCTCGTCGGTGACGTCGGCGATGGCGTACGCGAACGAGGGGCCGGCCTGCTCGGCGACGGCGGCCAGTCCTTCCGCACGCCTGGCGACACCGAGCACGTTGGCGCCGAGTTCGACGAGGCCGAGGGCCAGAGCCTGCCCGATGCCGGAGTTGGCGCCGGTGACGACGATGGTGCGTCCGGTGAGGCCGAGAGCCTGCCCGAGCGTGGAGCGCAGCGCGGGGTCGATGAGAGTCGTCATGTCAGTGGTCCATTTCCGGCGCGCCGAAAACGCGCTTGATGAGGCGGGTCCGTTCACGCTGGAGCACTTTCTGCAACTGCTCGGAGGGCAGGTGCTCGTCGACTGTCGAGTCCGACAGCAGGTCCTTGCCCGCGAGGATCTCCTCAAGGACGAGAAGCCGGTCCTTGGTCACCCACAACTCCTCGGCGAGGCCCGCGATCATCCGAACAAGATCGTCGGTCGTTGCGTTCTCCAGGTACTTGGGAACTTCCATGACTTCCTCTCAGGGGTGGCGCGGTGCCCGACCGACGACGCCCGGACGCAGGCGTTCACAGCGAGCGGCGGTAGGGGATGTCGACCCCGCGCTGGCTTTCTCGAGATCGAGGGCGTGGTGCCTCAGGCTGCGGGCTTGACGCCCTTGGTGATCCACGGGTAGTTGGCCGTGCCCACGCTGTATTCCTGGACGTCGACGAACCCGGCGGATTCGAGCAGTGCCCTGCGGTCGGTGAGGAGCGCGCCACGCCAGAACGGCTCGTTGCGGTTCTCCGTCTCCCAGTCGAGCACGACGGAGCGGAAGAGGTTCTCGTGCTCGCTGTAGGGCGCCACGTCCGCGACCAGGAACTCCCCGCCCGGCTTGGTCACCCGGAAGGCTTCCTGGACAACGGCCTTGGCGGCCGGCGCCGGGATCTCGTGGAAGAGGATGAAGGCCGAGGTGAGGTCGAAGGTGTCCGCGTCGTAGCCGGTGGCCTCGGCCTGGGCCTGGCGCAGGTTCCACTCGAAGCCACTGCGGGCGGCGATGAGCTTGGCGTGCAGCAGCTCGCTCGCGCCGAGGTCGACGCCGTGGATCTTCGCGTTCGGGTAGGCGCGCTGAAGCGCCAGGGCGTAACGGCCGGTCCCGACGCCGAGTTCGAGGATGTTGTCGTAGTGGTCGCGGTTGCCCTCGACGGCGGCCACGTAGCGCAGGTCGGAGAAGTGGTCGCCGGGCTTGATGGCGCCGATCCCGCCGGTCGCGAAGATCAGGTCGTAGACGTAGTCGTGGATCATAAAGCCCATGTGCTCGTGGCCGTCCCAGCCACCGGGCGTGAGGTGGAACTCCGTCGTCCAGTAATCAGGGATCTCGACGTCCGGGTTGAGTTCGAGCACCCCACCCTTGTCGGCGTTCGCCTCGTACTCGGCCCGGATCTCCGCCTCTCCGTCCTGGTACGCCTCCAGCGCCGCGACGTACTGACGCTCGGCGATGACCCGGGTGTAGAAGCGGTCCCAGGCAAACGACCTGGAGTTGCCGAGCAGTTCGTAGCCGAGGCGCAGCCGCTCGCGGGCGCCCTCGGGGAGGGTCCTGCTCTCCAACTGCTTGTCCAGCGTCCGCTCGGCCGACGCCTGCAGCTCCCGGCCGCTCCACGCGGCCAGATCCGCCAGCAGGTTGAAGTTGGCCCGGCCACGCTGCTTGAGACCCGTCTTCACGTTCGTACCTCCAAGTGCGAGCGCCGCAGATTCCTTTATATGTAACGTCTTTCCGCTGGGTGCAGCGTAGCGATGTGATCGTCGGCTGGACAAGAGGCCGACGCAACTCGAACAGCCGCTTTCACCCTGGTCAAACGGCCTATTGGCCAGCCGTCCGCTCCCCCAGCCGCCGGCCCGCGTCCTCGGCCGCGATGAAGGCGAGTCCGAGTGCCGCGAGCAGCCCATTTCCGGCCAGATAGCCGTCCGCTCCCCTACCGCTGATGCCCACGGCGGCGCCACCGGCCGCGTAGAGCCCGGCAATGGGAGCACCGGCGCCATTGAGGACGCGCGCCGTCGCGTCAACGGAAAGCCCTCCCTGAGTGTGGAAGAGCGCGGGGCGCACCTCGACCCCGTAGAACGGAGCGACCAGGTCCACGTCGCCCCAACGGGAGCGCCCGTACCTGTCGGTCTCGCCGAGACGTCCGGCCGCTGCCTGCGTGAAGGACGCCTCAAGCCGGTCGGCGGGCAGGCCCAGCCGCTCGGCCAACTCGGCCACCGAGTTGCCCTGCCGCAGCACCCCGGACTCCTTGGTCTGGCGGAAGTCCTCGAAGGCGAGGCAGGCGTCGTGGATCCGCTGGTCGAAGATGATGAACGCGCGGTTGTCCGGCTGGGTGAGTTCGAGGGCGGCGAACTCGGAGTAACCCTGCGTCTCGTCGGCGAAGCGGTCCCCGCCCGTGTTGACGATGAACCCGCCGTGCATCACCGTCGCCCAACCGACGAGCGTGCCGCTGAGCGAGAGCGCACCATGGCCCTGGTACGCGTCGATGCAGTCGACTGCCGCGTCGAACGTCCGCCCGATGCGCAGGGCGTCGCCGCGCGAGGCTTCGCTGCCGTGGTAGACGGCGCCGGCGATCTCCGGGGTGTGCTCGGCGATGAGCGCCGGGTCGGCCCCGAAACCGTTCGTCGCGAGGACGAGGGCGTCGCAGGAGATCTCCTCCCGCGTCCCGTCCGGCTGCTCGGTCACGGCGATGACGACGTCACCCTCGTGCCGGGCCGTCACCAGGCGCGCGGGGACGATGACGTCGATCCCCCGCTCCCGGGCGACACGGTGGAGCATGCCGAGCAGGATCGTGCCGTGCCGCCCCGGCACGGTGTGGCACCGGTGCCGCGTGTGCCCGGGGTACTCGAAGTCCGTGACGAGTTCGAGCGGGAGTTCGAGCGAGTCGGCGAGCCACTCGACGAGGGGGGCCGAGATCTGACTCAACGCCTCGGTGACGACCGGGTTGGCACGCCCCTTCGTCTTGCGCCGGACGTCCTCGGCGAAGGTCTCCGGCGAGTCATCGACTCCCGCCTCGCGCTGGAACCGCGATCCGGCACCCGGAATCATGGCTGTCGACATCGACGTGTTGTTGGCCCGCAGAAAGTGCTCGTTCGCGTCGATCACCGCGACCGAGAGACCGAGCTCCTGGGCCCGCAACGCCGCGACGATGCCGCCGCCCGCGCCAGCCACGAGCAGGTTGACGTCCGCCATCTCATTTCCTCCTTCGGGTGCCCGAGAGGCCACCTCAGTGCTGTTCGTCGGGCACCCTGACGCGTCGGAACGATGCCCCTGGCCGACGGTCGGCGATCGCGAGACCGATCCCGCGTGGCGAGTCGTCGTCGGCGAGCGAGCTGAAGCCGTAGTAGTACAGGTGCAGCCGGCCGTCGACCGGGACCAGCCGGGTCGCCGCCGCTCCGAGGCTGTCCCACGCGCCGGGCTCCCCGGCGGTCAGGACCGGACCGTCGGACTGGTGGTGCCAGTGCCGGCCGTCGTCGGAATCGGCAGTCGCGACCGAACGGCCGTGGTGCTCGTCGAGGCCGGTGTAGAGCATCAGCCAGCGACGCCCCCCGTCGAACGGGTTGGGGAGCACCTGCCTCGTCACGATGCCCCCCTCGTCCCAATGCCGTACGCCGTCGGCCCAGACGAGCGGGCCCACCTCGGTCAGCACGACCCCATCGGTGGACGTGAACGTGTCCGTACGGAACGAGCCGAGGTCGAGGGTCGGTGAGGTCGTCTGGACGTAGAGCGTCCCGTCGTGGTCACCGAAGACGTTCGGCCACGCGCAGTAGAGCCGGTCCGGCGGGTAGTCGAGCAGGGCGCCGCCGGTGGCCGGGCCGGGGACGCGGGTCCACGTCACCCCGTCCGGGCTGGTGGCGTGCCCCGGGCGCATCCCGAGACCCGTCACCGCACCGAGCGCCGTCCTGCTCGCCCGTTCGGTCAGGTCGCCCCCGAAGTACCACAGATGCCAGAGCTGCCCGTCGAAGGTGACGTCGGTGAGCCCGACATGGGAGGCGTCGAAGCTTGTCGGGTCACCGCTCGGGGCGAACACCGAGCCGAGTTCGTCCGGGCCGTCGTACCGCTTCCACCGGATGCCGTCGCGCGAGGTCGCCAGTGCGACCCGCCCGGACCCCAGCGTTCCCGGCGCCGGCCGGTCGTAGGCGCGGTCGCGGCAGTAGTACCACATGAGCCAGCCGTCGTCGGTACGGTGCACGACGGCACCGCCGACGCGGTAGTCATCGCAGCGACCGGCGGGGCCGGCCCCCAGGACGAACCCGTCCATACGCATCGTGCGGTCTCCCATCCCCACGCAGTCCTGCCGGGTCTCTTACTCGCTGGTGAGCGGGCGCCGCTGGTACTCACCGCGGGGCTCGCCCTGGATGGCACCGTCGACGAAGACGTGGTGGCCGCGCACGAACGTGTCGGTGACCGATGCGGACAGCTCGAAGCCCTCGAACGGCGTGTACTCCTGCGTCGACAGGGAGTCCTCGGCGCGTACGGTCCACGACCGGGAATCGTCGACGAGGCAGAAGTCCGCGTCGTACCCCACCTTGATGACGCCCTTGCGACCGGACAGCCCGTACCGCTCGGCGGGGTTCCAGGCGGTGAGGGCCGCGATCCGGTCCCAGCCGAGGCCACGCTTGCGGCCCTCGCTGATCAGCGCCGGCAGCAGGTACTCCGCGCCGCCGAAGCCGGACTTGGCGACGAAGACGTTGTCGCGCTCGGACCCGAACTTCATCTCGTCACGGCAGCAGGCGTGGTCGCTGACCACCCAGTCGATCTCGCCGGCGAGGACGTGTTCCCACAGCCCTTCGACGTCGTCACGCGAGCGCAGCGGCGGGTTCACCTTGCCGCCGATGCCGGACGCGCTGTGGTAGTCGGCCACGAGGTGACCGATAGTGACCTCGCGGCGGAAGTTGATGTGCGGGAACGTACGCGCCATGAGCAGGGCAGCCTCGACGGCCTTGCGTCCACTCAGGTGCAGCAGGTTGATGTTCGCCAGCTGCGTCTCGTGCGCGAGGTAGGAGGCGATGGAGATCGCCAGGCCCTCGGAGTGCGCCGGCCGGGAGGCGGAGTACGCCTCGAGCCCGGTGAGCTGACCCTCCTGCTCGACCATCGCGGTGTACGCCGACATGATCTCGGCGGTCTCGCAGTGCAGGCTGAGGGAGATGGAGTCGGCGATCTGCGGCGCGGCGTTGCGGGCCGCCTGGATGCCGCGCATGACGAACTCGAAGTGCGCGAGGTCGTAGCGCTCCCCCTCCGGCGTCATGAGGAACGAACTCTGGTCGGCCGACCGGCCGTGCAGGCCGTAGCCGCCGTAGAACATGAAGATCTTGAACGACGAGACGCCGTGCTCCTCGATGAGCTCGGGGATCTCGCTGATGTGTTCCTTGGACATCGGCGCCAGGTGGAAGGCGTAGTCGATGTACGCCCGGCCCTGGGTGCGCTCGAGGACCTCGGGGAAGAAGTCCCGGTACGCGCCGGACTTGTTGAGGTAGTACTGCCCGGTGCGGATGTAGTTGAGGCCCGTCGTCACGCCGCCCTGGGCCGCCGCCTTCGACTCCGTCTCGGCGTCGATCTCCAGCGGGTTGTAGATGCCCCAGTGCTGGTGGGCGTCGACGACACCGGGCAGCGCGAGCTTGCCACCACCGTCGACGGTCGTCGTCGCTGTGGCATCGCCGAGGTGACCGACGGCGGCCACCCGCCCGTCGGTCACGGCGATGTCGGTGAGCACGGTCTGCGGCGACTCGTGGGTGACGAGACGAACGTTGCGGACGATGAGGTCGTAGTTCATAGCTGGCCCTCCTGCGCGGCACTGGTGTTCGCGGAATCCGCCGCGTCGTCGAGCGACGAGAGGACGATTCCGACGTCGCTCAATTCGTCGAGAGCCAGCGAGTGCGCGGCGATCCGCGCCACCACCGTCTCGGGAAGGTGCCGACCGGCGTTGTCACGGAACTTGAGGGCGACCTCGTCGTCGGAGAGCGGGTTCTCTGGACCGCCCCTGTTGACGAGGACCCGCTCGGTGACCTCCGAGCCGTCGACGAGTTCGGCGGTGAGGACCGCTGGGAACTGGCTGGGGAAGATCTTGGTGCACTCGTCGTCGGCGACGACGCTCACCTTGTCCATGATCTCCCGACGTGTCGGGTCGACAGCGAGTGCGTCGGTGTAGTCGTCGAGGGCGACCCCGAGGCCACCGCCTCCGCCGAGCAGGCCGACGGCCACCGCGTACGGGCCCGAGAACTGGGCCTGATAGCCCGTGGTCGGGCGACGCTTGCCCTCGATCGGCTCGCCGATCGTCCGGATCACCGGCGCGGGAGCACCGAGGGTGAGGCGACGTACCTCGCGGTGGTCCACTCCGCGGCGCCGCAGCCCGGTGGCCGCGTCGATGGCGGCGTGGGTGAAGTGGTTCGCGGGGTACGGCTTGAAGAAGATCCTGGGCACCTCCCACTCGGTTCCCAGGCCCTCGACGATGGCGGCGGGGTCGAACTCGCCGCGCAGGAACGCCTGGAAGAACCCGAACCGTCCTTCGAGGACTGTCGGCGGCCCCGTGATGCCCCGGCTGACCAGGTCGGCGGCGGTCACTGCGGAGTGCGCGGCCCAGCCGCAGTGCAGTCGCTTGACGTTGCCACCGGTGCGGTTG
Organism: Micromonospora sp. NRRL B-16802; assembly: GCF_001279555.1. Lineage (NCBI taxonomy): Bacteria > Bacillati > Actinomycetota > Actinomycetes > Micromonosporales > Micromonosporaceae > Micromonospora > Micromonospora sp. NRRL B-16802. The sequence goes on from NZ_LGEB01000049.1 coordinate 70,318, forward strand.
GCCTCGATGATGCCTGCGGCCATGGACGCCGCGACGCCGAGGGAGCTCGTGAGCTGTTCCTCGTTCTGACCGAGGATGACACCCACTGCCACTGCCCCACCGAGGGCACCGCAGATCGAGGTCGCGTGCTGCCCGTGCTCGAAGAACACGGAGTTGCCGGCCTCCCGGTCGTAGCCGGCCATGCCGATGCGGACGCAGACCTCCAGGCCGACGGCGATGGCAGTGACCGCCGTACGCCCATCGGCGCCGGCACGCTCGGCGGCGGCAAGCACGCTCGGCACGATGCTCGCGCTCGGGTGGAGTACGGACGGCAGGTGCGTGTCGTCGTAGTCGAGGGAGTGCGCGAGCACCCCGTTGCCGAAGGCGGCGAGCGCGGCGGGAACCCGGTGCGGCACGCCGATCGCGCGAGCCTGAGGAGCACCGCCCTGCTCGGCGACGTAGTCGATGACCGCCCGGCTGCTGTCGAGGCTCTGCGCCGCGATGCAGATGCCGAGGGTGTCCAGGACCCGCTGCCGCACACTGGCAACCACCTCGTGGGGCAGATCCTCGTAGCGGGTCTGGGCGGCGAAGCGCGCGATCGTCTGCGCGAGGGTCACCTCATTCACCGGTCGTCACCGCCAACGGGCGGATGGGCGAGCCGGTCGCACCGTAGAACTTGAGCGGCGAGGCGACGAAGACGAACTCGTGCACGCGCTGGGCGGCGAGATCCTCAAGGTCGAGCGTCTCCATGATGTAGATGCCGGACTCGACAAGCAGCACCCGGTGCGCGGGCAGGACACTGTGCCCCGCGCCGGGCCGGAGGCACTCGAAGGCGATGGTGTCCGCGCCCGCGGCGAGGACGCCCCGCTCCGCGAGCCAGCGCGCGCCGGCCTCGCTGATGCCCGGTACGCCGGAGTCGCCGCCGATGAACACGGAACGGTCCGGGTTGTCGAAGTGTCGACCCCAGCCACTACGGATCAGGACGACGTCGCCGGCCTCGACGGACCCGCCCTGCCGTTCGAGGGTGGCCTCCAGGTCATCGGGCGTGATCTCGTAGCCGGGAGCACACCCTTCCGGGGTGCCGAGGGCCGTCGGTACGTCGAGCAGGACGCCACGGCACACCATTGGGGGAATGGTGTGCGCGCCGAGCTTGGCGAACCGACCGCCGACGGAGGCGTCATAGGCGTCCGAGCCGTCGACGAGGCGACCGTCCTGAGACACGTGGGCGAAGGCATCGATGTGCGTGCCGACGTGGGTGCCCATCGTGATGATGTCGTTCGAGGCGGAGCCACCGTCGGCCCGCACCATGTCCCCGTGCCGGCGCGGCAGCGCGTGCCAGTAGTGCGGGTGGTTTGGCGACTGGGGCATTCCCACGAAGAGAAGCCGACCTAGGTCGAAGACGCGCACCCCCTTCCGCACGGCTTCGATCAAGACGTTGTTCGGCACGTGACCCCTGCCCCTCCGCTCTCGGTAGGGCACTGTTGGCCCTCTTTGCCGTCCGGCCCCCGCCGTCGTGGTGAGGGAAGACTAGCGGAGAAAAACGCAGAGCGGAACATAGTTGCGCCACATGGAACAGTGGCTTGGTCGACGGGCTTCAAGCGCCGATTTGACCGCTCCTGCCGGGTTGCCCGTTAAGCCGCACATCTGGCAGCTCTGCCAGTCGTATACGCGCAGGTAAGTCAATAGGTCTGAGGGTTGGCTCGCCAAGCCGAACGGTTGATTCCGAGCTGGCTGGGGCCCCGGCTATCCGAACCGATGTTCCACCTACAGGAATGCTCAGGTCTAGCGTGCATGAGGGTTCGATGCCGACGAGAACGCACAAACGTGGGCTGCACGGCGATGGCCTGAGCCGGTGCGCTCCCCTTTCGGGACCACACGCACGGCCGCTTCCTGCCACGATCTTGGCCATGCGCCTCTCGTCCGGCCTGCTCGTCGGATCCGCCGTGGCTGGTCTGCTCTCGATCGCGGCGGCGCTGCTCGCCATGCCTGCCGCGTCGTTGCAGTTCACCCTCGTCATGTTGCTCGCCCTACTCGGGTACGTGCTGCTGGAGCGAGGTGCACGTCGAGTGAGGTGGCCGGTCGCCGTTGGTATCGGGCTACTCGCCGCGGTGGCGGCGACGAGGCTGCTCTGGTGGCGGGAGCAGGCCGACGAAGCAGGCTGGCTGACGTACGGCCAAGGGGTGGCGACGATGGCCATGTCGGAGCCGGCACGGGAGATGATCGACCGCGAAAGGCTCGCCGCCCTCGGCCTGCTGCTCGGTGTTGTCTGTCTGGCGGCCGGCGCGCTGGCGTTGCCGTCACGCGGCAGGCGGCGAGGTGCGGTGACGAGCGTCCTCGCGCTGACGCTGCTTACGTGGCTCGGGCTGAGCCTCGGGCGCGGCAGCGACCGTCAACCGCTGCTCGACCTAGCTGCGACGGTGTGGCCGGCGCTGCTCGCAGCCGTTGTGGCCATAGGAGCATTCGCGCTGTCAGGGTGGCGGGCCGACAGACATTGGCTGCTCCCGCTGGGGTTGTTCCTGCTGTCAGTCGCAGCGGCTCACGCCTGCTCGGAGCTGGCAACGGCATGGTCAGACTGGGTGATCGCGACCGGACCTCCAAGCGACGCGTTCCTGAAGCCAGGGATGAGGGTGAACACGTCGGCGGACAACTTCCCTCAGGTGTCGTGGGCCGTTAGCGCCGCAATCACGCTCGCCGGTGTGGGGATGGTGGCGGTTGGCGCATCGCGCAGCTCCCGCGAGGCTGACGCCGCATAGGTCCACAGGCAGTCGTACACCTCCGGCCCTGACGGTCGTCCGGGTGCCGGCCTGTCCCCCATCACCCGGACAGCAGCCGCCCCCAAGGCAACCGGCTACCACAAAACCCGAATCAACTGTCGAGCTTGATGATGAACCCCTCATCCGCGCACGCCGTCTGCAACCCCGAAACGTGCGTGCCCATCGGCCCGATGAACGCCAACGCTCCACCGTCGTCCTCGGGCATCTGCTGCACCCGCCACAGCAAATCCATCAACGCCGTCCCATGCTCACGGATCTTGTCGTGTCGGGAGTCCTCGAAAATCTTCCGCGCCTCCCGATACTCGGCCTCCGACAGATCGTCGTCGCCAGCGTCGGAGTCCTTCGGGCTGCCGTCGATCTGCTTGTCCTCCGACATCGCCTTACACGCGGCAATACCCGAGTCCTCTTTGATGAACCGGTCGTAGACGGCGTACCCGCCAACAGCGAACACCAACACTGCGGAGATGCCTGTCGGCATCTCTCAGCGTCGGTGGTCGCGGTCCGGCATCTTGAGGACCAGATGAGGACTGCTGCCGGCCGCGCGCGACAGGCCCTAAGCCTTGATTGGTGCGGCCGACCTGGCGGCCTGCTCGATCTTCGCGCAGTAGGCTGCACGGGCTTCCTCGTCGATCTGCTTCTCGTGTTCGGCGCGCAACCCGGTCCGGCCGTCGAGGCCCTCGCGCAGAATATCGGCGTGCCCGGCATGCCGGATGGACTCGCCGAGGACATGGACCATGACGGCGAACAGGTTCGTGTCGGCATGAGGCTCCGGCCACCACGGCACGTGGCCGGGGGCGTCGAGGGGAAGCTCGTTGATCGTCGCGTCCGAGTGTTCCCACGTGCGCCGGTAGAACCCGATGATCTGATCGCCGGTCTCGTCCTCGGTCGCCCACAGATCGCTGCCGTTGGAGTCCTGCCACCGGGGCAGCGGTTCCGGGGAAGGGCGGTCGAAGACCTCGCCGAAGTACCTGGCCTCGACGGTGGCCACGTGTTTGACCAGGCCGAGGAGGTTGGTCCCGGTCGCTGTCAAAGGTCGGCGGGCGTCGTATTCGGACAAGCCGTCGAGTTTCCAGAGCAGCGCCTTGCGGTCCCGCCGCAGTCTCCCGTGCAGGTTGGCTTTCGCGAATTCATCGTTCATGCGGCACGAGCCTGCCATGGGCTACTCGTGGTCTCAAGACCTCGACGCGGTTCGCCTGGGTCGTCGGCAGCATGGCTGACCAGGGAAAACGGCTGGTGGGCCGGAGGTACCACCGTGCGGACATCGGACACGCCCCGGCGATCGGGCGCACCCGGACGTCAACGCCAACGCGGTGGGCGGACATCGCACCTCGGTGTGACCGAACGACATGTCCGCAGGCTCTTGACGTCCGCACGAACGGAGACCAGGTAGGCCGGAACGACGGGCCAACGAAATGGCCGGGTAGGCGGCGGGAGTCTCACCCGCCGCCCATGTTGCGAGTACGAAATTGCGCCAGCGACACCGGCCAGCCCGACCACCGTCGCCCCGGCGACCGGGCCGCTGGATGGCCCGGTCACAGGTACGCCTCACGCCCTCCCTCGCGGACCAGGTCGAGCGTGACGCAGTGGAACCCGCCGCCCAGGACGCGGGAATGCCGCAGCCGGTGCGGCACCACCGTGATGCCGTGCCGCTCCAGCAGGTCGATGAGCGGTCGCTGCGCCGTGTCCACGATCGCGCATTCCGGGTTGACCATCAGCAGGTTCATGCCGACCCACGGTGTGCTCAACGTGTACGGCAGGGCCGTCGGCCCGGTGACCATCGGCGGGCACCACAGCAGGTCCCAGCCACGCAGGGCTTCCGGCACGGTCTCGGGCCGGACGCGATCCGGGTTGAGCAGCACCAGCCCCGGCCGCAGGAAGCAGATCGTGCTGTCGATGTGCGTCCCCTGGTACAGGCCCCGGATCGGGTGCACCCGCACGCCCAACAGACGCAGCGTGGACTCCAGCCAGCGCAGCCCCAGCTCGTTGCCGCTGCGAGACACCTGGTAGAACACGTCCCGGCCGAGGCGCAGCACGTTCGCCGCCTCGAAGGCGGGCTCCTCCTCGCCCAGCGTCGGCAGGTCGTCGGCGCCCACGCCGAACAGGCTGTCGCGCAGCTGCGGCCGGGGCGCCGCCAGCCAGGTCGCGCCGTCCAGCAGGGCCTGCCGGAACAGCGGGCGCAGCCCGAACAGCTCGAAGTACCGCGCCCGCATCGGGCTGGGGCTCTCGATGATGGTCGAGCCGACCACCAGCGCGAGATCCCGCGGGCAGTAGGAGCTGCGCCCCTGGCTGCGCCAGCCCGGGCCGCCGTACTCCAGCGCGTGGTCGAACGCGGCCGGCTGGTGCACGGTCACCCCCAGCGAGCGCAGGAGGCGCACCAGCTCGGCCAGGTCCTCGTTGCTCTCCTCGACGACCCGCCGCGGGAAGTCGCCGACCTGGACCAGCGCCAGCTCGGCGGGGGAGAGGTCGGGGTAACAGTTGAGCCACGCCGACGGATCGGTCTGCGGTGGCACCCGGGAGTGGGTCGCGTCGCCGACCACGACCTCCCGCAACGCGGTGAATTCGTCCCAGGAGTGCACCGCCCGGCTGACCAGCGGCTGTTCCGTGGCGTCCCAGAGGGCGGTCATGCGGCCAGGTCCGACAGTGCCTGCACGTGCCGCTCGGTGGCTCGGACCGACTCCAGGTCCTTGTCGACGACGCAGTAGGTGGCCCTGCCGCTGACCGGCACGTAGTTGGCGGTCAGGATCACGCCGGTGCCGGTCGCCGGGTCGAACGCCAGCCCGGCCGCCGCCAGCCGGTCCAGCGCGCCAGCATACGAGCCGACCGCCAGCTTGCCGCCGCGTTCCAGGAACACCCGCTCGTCGCGGCGCTGCGGGCCGACCACCCGGGCGACGATGTTGTGGTGTAGGTGCGTGCTGGCGGTAAGGCGGCCGTTGGTCTCGGTGAACAGCACCTCGCCGTCGGGCGCCACGATGGCGTCGGCGCAGATGTTGCCGCGGTAGCCCAGGTGCCGGAACCGTTCGCAGACCCGGTGCCCGTCGCGCACCAGCCGGTCCAGGACGTCCGGCCGCACCGACTGCGGCGGGATGATCTCCCCGACGGCCACCGGCTCCATGAGGATCTCGCCGGTGCCGCGCAGCCGGCAGCCCTCGTCGGTGGCCGAGAACTCCGCGTACGCCGTGACGGCGTCCGGCACGTACCGCTCGATGACGAACCGCTCGTCCCGTCCGCCGGTCAGCCAGGTCCAGCGCTCCTGCACGTACCGCTCGATCTCGGGGATGCCGGTCAGGACGACCACGTTGCGCGCACCGGCGGCCCGGACGCCCGGCACCGGGCTGAGGATTTCGTTGCCGTGCCCACCGGCCGCGAAGTCCAGCTTGACCATGGCGTGCTTTCCCGAGCTGAGCAGGCCATCGATGGCCCTGACCGCCTCGGCCGGTCGCCGCGCGATGATCCCGGGCGCGATCGGCACTCCGGCGCCGGCCGCCACCGCCCGGAACACGGCCTTGCTGTTGGCCAGCGCCACCCCGTTCTCGGCGCAGAATGCGTGCCCGGCGAGGGCCCGCTCGCAGCCGGCCTCGCGCACCAACCGGGCGATGGAGGTGTCCGCGTAGATGCTGATCACGTCGGTGATGTCCCGGCCGGCGGCCACCTCGGCCAGGGCCGCGACGATCTCGGGGGTGCCGAGCCGGTCCGGGGTGAGGATGTCCGGGCCGAAGTCACCCGGCGGCGGGGTCAGGATCTGAAGCGTCGCGGGGTCGGTGCGGGTCAGGCCGGTGACGTAGCGCAGGAACGTCTCGTCGGGCTGCTTGGGCAGGATCACCACGTCGCCGTCCCTGGCGTACCACAGCATCCGCTGCGCGCCCCAGCCGAAGGACGCGCGCTTCTCCGGCGGCACGGCGGCCAGCGGGCCGACGATCTCCTCGGTGCAGTTGCTGATGATCAGCGTGCTCATCGTTTCCCCTCCATGACAAGCTCTTCCTGATCGGTTTCGGCCGGTCGCGCCCGGGAGAGCAGGACGCAGGCCGCCGCGACGACCCCCAGCGCGATGAGCGCCAGCGACGAGGTCAGCAGCGTGCCGCGCGCCCCAAGCACCGCCACCATCGGCGCGCCGAGGGTCGCGCCCAACGGCACGGCCAGGCCGGTCAGGGCGGTGCGGGCGGCCAGCACCTGCGGCAGGATGTCCGCAGGCGTCGAGCGCTGGAACAAGGTGGTGGTCGTGGTGGGGAACGGTCCCCAGATCGCCCCGCACAGCCCGAAGGCGGTCCACGCGACGACGGTCGGCACGCCGATGCCAAGCGGCAGCAGCGCCAGCCCGAAGCACAGCACCACGCCGATGGTGGTGCCTAGCAACGGCCACCGCTGCAGATGGCCGGAGACGAACGCGCCGACGACCGCGCCGATGCCGAAGGCGGTGTAGAAGCCAGCGAGAGTGGCGGCAGAGGCGTGCAGCTCGTTCACCACGTAGAGCGGGATCGCCACCGTAGCCGGCCCGTACATCGCGAAAAAGCCGAACGTGAGCAGCAGCAACCCGATCAGGGCCCGGTCGCCGGCGATGGCGCGCAGCCCGGCCGATCGGGAGGCGCCGCCCCGCACGACCGCCCGGCGCGCCTCCGGCGGCACCGCAAAGCCGTACGTGGCCGCGAGGAGCCCGTAGGTGCCGGCGACGGCGACGAAGACCCAGGCCGGACCGGACCTGGCGATGATGAGCGCGGCCAGCAGCGGACCGAAGATGGTGGACAGTTCGAGCATCACGTTGACCAGCGAGTTCCCGGCCAGATGCTGCTCCTTCGGCAACAGCTCCGACAGCATCGTGTAGCGCCCGGCCTTGCCCCACGCCTGCAGCACCGCGGAGATCGCGATCAGTGCGACGTAGAGGCCGATGTTCAGCGTGCCGGTGATGCCGAGCACCGCGATCACCAGGAACACGACGGCCCGCAGCAGCGCATCCCAGCCGGCCAACTGCGGACCGCTTCGGCCGTTGAGCCACCGCCCGAGTGCGATCGCGCCCACCGCGCCGGGCAGCAGATTCGCCGCGACCGCGAGCGCAACCCAGGTTCCTCGCGACGAGTGCGGCGCAATGGTCAGGGCGAGCCAGCCGATGGCGACGGGACTCATGCCGCCCCCGAGCGACGAGACGCCGATCCCGGGCAGCACGCGGCGAAGCAGCGGATGCCGCAGCACCGGCCAGTACGGTGAGCGGCGGACGAATCCGGGCGCGCGAACGCGCATCTGGCTGGCCTCCTGCCAGGTTCAGGGGAAGCGGCGGGCCGGAACGGCTGCGCGACCCGGCCCGCCGCCGGTCAGGTGGCTAACCTCAGAACGGCATCTTGCGGAACGGCATCTTGCGCATGGTGCACCCCCTCTCAAGACCAGGTCCACCGGCGCCGGGAAAGGCGGCCGGCGCGGCCACCGCACACGGCGTCGAGCGGCCGCCGTCGATGGCGGGCCGACGGGGGTTCAATGTGGCGGGGAAGAAAGCGGTGCCGCGCGACGGCGCACCGATGCAGGCCAAGACGAGGTGGCCATGTCCGTATCAACTCCGCCACATGAATGACCCGTGAACATCGAGCACGATAACAAATTAAGAATGTCGATTCCACCCCATTGTGCGGGTCGGCTCAGGATGCGCCCCAGGAGAGGGGGCGGGCGGGACTCGAACCCGCGACCGAGGGATTATGAGATAAGACTGCCCGTCCCGCCGACCTGGCCATACTGCGGTCTAGCAGCGGAAACACCTCTCGACATCTCACACCACTCCCCCACCGTCCGTCGACCTCTTGCGGACCAGATGCGGACCGACCACGGCTGAGGGGTCAAGCGCCAGTCGCCCGGCCGACAGCCCGCCCCCGATCCGGCTACCTCCCCTCCGTCACCCGGTAGGGCGCGTAACCCATGGGAAGCTGCGTTACTTCTAGGTCACTGAAGATCAAGGTGAGGTTGTGTCCGTTCATCTCAATGCGGACCTCGTGGAAGTCGATCCCGACCCGCTCGGCCCACTCCTGGGCGCGCCGCGAGTCGGCAATCCGCTGCGCTCCGGGGTAGAGGGCCTGCCATCTCACCGCCCACACGTAGCCATTGAGATCCAGCCCGCTCTCCGGGTCCGTCAGCCCTTCGTCCAAGGAACCGCGCCAGGTATCCGGGCTCAGGGCCGTGGTCGCCTCGGACACGACGCAGCACTTGAAGAGGTAACGGAGGTGCGCCGGCCGGATGCCCGTCCTCGGGTCGGCGGTCGCGTAGACGACGACCTCGTAGTCGCGCATGTAGTCGGTGTAGGCGTGGTACACCACCGCCTGGTCGAAGACTTCGTCCAAGGCCCGGTCCAACTGGCTGATCTCCACGCCGCCCGTTCTACCAGGCACCGCCCGGGCCTGCGGATTAGAAGAAGATCAGGGATGGCTGGTCGCGGTAACCTGCCCCTGCTCAAGACGTCTGCCGCTGTCGGATCGCGTCGGCCTTGGTCGACAGTGTTGGCTGTACGAATGGCTTTACGGCCGCGAAGTGCTGCTGCGGCATGGTGGGAGGCTCGGTGGCGCTCAACAAGCGAGGCAGTAGGCCGATCGTTGTCGATGGCAAGGGCTATCGCTGGATCGTCCGCCCGAAGCCGACGTACAGCCAGGGCTTGACCTGGTCGCCGCTGAGCTTTGCTGTTGAGCGGACGGATCCGCCTGGCCGCGCCACTCTCGTCGTCCAGCTGGCGTCGCCTCATCCGGTCAACTGGATGAACGCTCCGTCGTCTCCGGTGCTGCCTTCGGCGGTCGCCAGCGCCATACGACAGGCGCTTGACCTTGGGTGGCAACCGGATCACCCCGGATCGTCTTTCATGCTGAACCTCGGTGATGAGGACCAACTTCCGTAGCCATCGCAGGCCACCCGTCATTCCGGGTCATCGACTCAATCCATGCTGGGGTCCTCTTCGTCGGGTGACGTTGCGATCACCTGGTCCCATGCGTTGACGATGGCTGCGGCCTGCCGCTCGCTACAGGCCAATCCACTGAGCAGGACGTTGTTCTGGTAGTCGATGATCTCGAAGCGCCATCGATCGAGTTCAGGCCGGTGTTCCAGCGTTGTCCAGAAGTGGCCGGAAAGATCGCTCGGGAATACCTCGTCTGCCACGTACCGCTCCTCTGCCTCAAGCCCATCTCCGCCGCGGCCCCATCTCTGTCGAAGATCCCCGCCGGAGGCATCGGTTCCGGTCCTTAGAGCACCTGCAATCGGCCGGCGCGCCGGCCGATGCCGGCGCTTGCGCCGCCAGCAGGCCGAGCGCGGCCGGCGCGGCCCGCTTGCGGGCCGCCTTGATCCTCTAAGAGGCTAATTCGGCAGTGGGCTCGCTGTGTCCGTTGTCCCTCGATGACCGATCAACGGTGGTCGGGCGCTTGGTGCTCAATGTCGATGACCATCACCGTGACGTTGTCGTGCCCACCCTGATCCAGGGCTGCGGCAACGAGCGTGTCAGCGACGTGCGCCGGAGTGTCAGCCGAATTCACCGCACCGTGGATAAGGCTGACCCCGCACGAGCTGCGGCACACGGCGGCCAGTCTGGCGGTGGCTGAGGGCGCCAACGTGAAGGCAGTGCAGCGGATGCTCGGGCACGCCTCGGCGGCCATGACGCTGGACGTGTACGCGGACCTGTTCGAGGACGACCTGGACCAGGTGGCGGACCGCCTCGACCGTGCGGCGGGTCGTGCGGCTGCGGACTCAGTGCGGACTGAGGGCATCGGTCCGGACCTCGACGCGGTTCGCCCGGGTCGTCGGCAGCATGGCTGACCAGGGAAAACGGCTGGTGGGGCGGGCGGGACTCGAACCCGCGACCGAGGGATTATGAGTCCCCTGCTCTAACCGGCTGAGCTACCGCCCCTGACACCGCGCCGGATCTTATCCCGCCCGGTGGATCACAGGCCAGCAGCGATCCGGCCCCACCTCATCACCGCCGCCGTCGGTTGAGCAGCACGATGGGCAACGCGAGGATAACAGTGAGCAGCCAACCGACTGCTATGACGCCCCAGAACCATTTGTCATCCGGCTCGCTGTCGGCAGCGAACATGCCGATGGTCAGCAGCAGGCAGAAACCGCCCATCAGCAGGGTTCCCAGACCGCTGAGCACCATCACCGGGATCTCCCACCAGGAACGCCCCGCGGGCTCTTCCTGGTGAGCTATCGGCTTCGGTTGGGGGATCTGGTCCGGCGTGCGGGCCGGCATGGTGACGTGCCGGTCGGACGGCACCCCGGCGTCGATGGCCTGGATCGTTCCCGGGGGCAACTCGAGCATTGTCGGCTCGATGTGCAGCACTATGGCGTCCGCGCCGATCATCTGTCGGGCGCCGTCCGGCCAGGCGAGCATTGCCGAGCAGCTGTCGTAGCGAACGGTGAGCGGCCCGCTCGGGTTCAGGTAGGTCACCCCGTCCGTGCCGACGCGGAGGCCACCGGCGCCCTGCTTCGCCCGGTACGTGGTGCCGTCGACGGTGTCGGCGGAGTGGGTGGGTGCGGCGACGAAGCCGGCCCAGTCGGCGCGGTGCCCGCCGGGCACCATCAGCAGCGCCGACGCCATCATCTCCTCGGCCACCTCGTGCAGGTCGGTGAGGCTGACGGTCTTGAGTTCGGCCCGGTGCTCGTCGATTGTGGAGTTTGGCTGCCCGGTCAGCACGTTGAGGGCGTACGACGGCAGCCGTGCGGCGTCCACCTCCGCGATGCCGAGAAAGTCCTCCCGCTTGGCGACTGTGGCGTCCAGGTCCGCCTGCTCGATCCGCCCGACCCGCATCTTCGCGAGGACGTCGATGAAGCCGCCGAGCACGGCGTCCTGCTTCTCCGACAGCGCGTCGGCGAGGGCCCGCAGCGACGCGTACCCGTCGCCGCGCGGCTCGTACCCCGTCGTGGTGGTGTAGGACAGGCCGGCGTCCTGGCGGAGCGAGCGGTACAGCTCCCGCTCCAGCACCCCGGAGAAGATGTTGGCGGCGGTGCTGCGGCGCACCACGGAGTCGAGCACCACGGCCCGGGAGCCGCTGACGAAGTACGCCGGGGTCTGCGGCAGTGCCGACGAGGCCACCGGTACGGGCTGACGGACCCCGGCGGGCAGCCCGAGGCGAAGCCCGGCGGGCACCCGGTCGCCGGCGATCCAGAGCACTGCGTTCTCCCGGGTGAACCACCGGGCGGCCCATTCGCGCAGGTCGTCGGCGGTGAGCGCGCCGAGGCCCCATTCGGGGTAGCTGGTCAGTCCGAAGTCCCGGGCACCGTGTCGCCACAGTGGGATGTCGTCTATCGCGGCGGTGCCCCGGCTGCTCCACTCGGTACGCAGGATCTCCTTCTCGACCTCCAGCCTCGCCAGCGGCAGGTCCTGAAGGTGTGCGCAGACCGCGGTGAGGAACGCCGCGATGTCAGCCTCGGAGCCCTGGGTGTGGAACATGGTGTACGCGGGGGCCGTCATGCCGTTGATGTGGTAGTCGGCCAGGCCGAGCGGCGCGAGCGCGAGGTGCTCGATGAGGTGGGTGATGCCGGACCGGGCGAGCGTCTCGTCGGCGGTGCCGACCCGGAAGGTCAACCCGGCGTGCATCGGCCCGCCGGTGGGGGCGAGCAGCGTGGGCACCCCGTCCACGTCCAGGTGCTGGATCATGACTGGCCACCCTTCGCGTACGCCTTGGCGCGGTACTTCGTGAACCCTTCGGCCCCGTCGACGTAGATCCAGGGGAACTCGCTGCCCAGATTGCCGAGGGCGGTGAACTGGCTCGCGGCGGCGGACCACTGCTCGGTCAGGCTGAACATCAGCGCGAACATCGAGCGGGCCCAGACCCAGTCCGACCGATCGGCGAAGTCCGGGTGCAGCACGGATTTCCGGGCGGCCTGCATGATCTCGTCCACCACCGGCGTGCTGCGCAGGTATGCCGTCTGCTCCCGCGCGCTGTCGAAGTCGAGCCAGCGTTCCAGGTGCGCGTCGGCGATCAGCGCGGCGTTGGGCGCCCCGTCGGGTGCGGCCTGGGCGCACTCGCGGGCGAACGCGAACATCCGGTCCCAGTCGCCGCTCCACTTCGGGCAGAGCTGCTGGAGCAGGCTCGCCTGTGCGGGCATGTGGTGCGGGTGGTGGTGGGCGAGCCGGTCGTAGCGGCGGCGCGCCTCGTTCTGGCCGAGTTCGAGGCCCCGGGCGAGGGTGATGCGTTGGGTCCACGCGGCCGCGTCGTCCGGGTGTCGGGCGGTGACGTCGATGAGCACCTGCTCGGCGCGGCGCAGGTGGTCATGGAACTGGTCGAACTGCGACCGGCTGACGTCCTGGGCTCGGGCGCCGCTGCGGATCCGCCATCCCGCACGGATGAGGTGGGTGCCGAGCAGGGTGCCGGCGAGGGCGTCGGTGGGGTCCTCGTCGTACACCCGGCGCAGGAACGTGTCGGTCTCGGTGTGGCTGCCGGCTTCCCCGACGAGCAGCGTGCGGCTGTCCTGGTCGCGGTCGGCGAACAGCGCCCGCACGGCGGGCCAGTCGGCGGCGTCGAGCGCTTTGCGCAGGTCGTTGACCTCGGGGTACGCGGCACCGGCATCGAAGGTGGGAGCCGGAAGAGGTGCGGGCATGGCGGGGATCATAGGTGATCAACTACGGCTGCGATGTCCCGCTTTTTCTGGTCTTCGAACGCCGGGCTACGTGGCGCGCAGCTCCTCCAGAACCGCACCGGCGGCGCGCCAGCCGCTGGCGAGGGCACCCTGGACGGACGGGCTGTCCCGGTGGTCACCGGCCACGAACAGCCCCTGTCCCAGCGCCACGGGTTTACGCAGTCGCCCCTGCGGTGGCGGCGCGGCGGGCAGCGCGTCCGGGACGACAACTGTGGTGAGGTGGGTCCAGTCGTCGGTGGATCGACCGTACAGCCGGGTCAGTTCGGTCCGAATGGTCGGCTCGGGCGGGGCTGTCGGTCCCACCACCGACGTGGCGACGAGGTGCCGACCGTCCGGCGCGTACGTCGGGGCGGCGTTGCTGAGCACCACGGTGTTGGTGACGATCTCCCGCCGGTCGCCGTCGACGAGCAGGATCGGTTCGCCAAGCGGCGGTTCGGGCGCGCTGTGGTAGTACGTGGTGTAGCTGTGCATGCGTACCCTCGCCAGGGCCGGAAGCAGCGCGGACGCGGCGGGCGGGTCGACGGCGACCACGACGGCCCGGCAGTGGATCTCGCCGGCGCGGGTGCGGACCAGGCGGGGCGCGACCTGCGTGACAGGGGTGTCCAGGTCGAGCAGGTTGGCAGGCAACGGGTCGGCGATGGCGCGGGGCAGCGCGGCCATCCCGTCGGCGGGCAGGCCGATCCGGCCGCGGGCGAAGGAGCGCAGCACCATCGCGAGCACGTGGCTGGAGGTCGCCAGCTCGCGGTCGATGAACACTCCGGACAGGAACGGGCGCAGCAACTCCTCGATGATCGCGTCGGAGAGGCCGGCGCGACGCAGCGCCGTCTCGGTGGTGGTCTCGGGCGCGGCGAGCAGCCGGGACACGGGCAGGGTGGCGCAGCCGGTGGCGAGCGCCGCGAAGCGCACCCGGTCGAGCAGCGAGCCGACGCCGGCGAGCGCGGTGCGTGGCCCGCCGGTCGGCTCCCGCAGCGGGTTGACCAGCCGCAGCAGGTGATCGCCCTTGCGCACCAGCACTCCGGAGGTGAAATAGCCGAGGTTCAGCCGCCCGGTGTCGATAAGCGTGCCGAGCCTCGGGTAGGCGGTGTTGAGCACCTGGAAACCGCGATCGATCCGGTAGCCGTCGACGACGTCGGTGGCGACCCGGCCACCGAGCCGGTCGCTGGCCTCCACCAGCCGCCACGGCACGCCCGCGCGGTGCAGCCGGCGTGCGGCGGCGAGGCCGGCCAGGCCGCCGCCGACGATGACCACGTCCGTCTCAGCCGGCATCGCGCGCCTCCCGCTCACCGTTCGCCCGGGACAACCGGCCCGGCCACCAGACCTTCGGCCCGATGTCGTACGCGAGCGCCGGCACCAGCAGCGACCGGACGACGATCGTGTCGATGAGTACGCCGACCGCGACAGCGGTGCCCAGCTCGACGAGCACCACAAGCGGCAGGACGGCGAGGGCGGAGAACGTCGCGGCGAGCACGATGCCGGCGGAGGTGATCACGCCGCCGGTGACGGCGAGACCGGCGAGCACACCGGCGCGGGTGCCGCGCTTCACCGACTCCTCGCGGACCCGGCTCATCAGGAAGATGTTGTAGTCGATGCCGAGGGCGACCAGGAAGACGAACGCGAACAGCGGAAACGACGTGTCCACGCCGGGGAAGTCGAAGACGTGGCGGAACAGCAGCGCGCAGAGGCCGAGGGTGGCGCCGAAGCTGAGCAGGACGGTGGCGATCAGCAGCAGCGGGGCGAGAAGCGCACGCAGCAGCAGGGCCAGGATGACAGCGATGACCGCCAGCACCACGGGGATGATGACGTTCTGGTCGCGCCGGGCCGCGTCGGATGTGTCCACGTTGATCGCAGTGAAGCCCCCGACCGCAGCGTCCGCGCCGGGCACCTGGTGGACGGCTACGCGCAGGTTGCGGATGGTCTGCTCGGCGCCGTCGCTGTCCGGCTCGTCGGCGAGCGTCGCCTCCAACTCCACCCGCCCGTCGACGACCTTCGGCGGGGCGTTCGGGTCAGGTGGGCCGGTCTGCGGGCCGGCGGTGAGCGGACGGACCGCCGCGATACCGGGCACCCCCTGCGCCACCTGTGCGACCTGGCGGGCGGTCTGCTCGGTGGTGAAGATGGTGGCCGGGCTGCCGGTGCCGGCCGGGTAGTGCCTGGCGATGACGTCCTGGCCGTCCACCGAGTCGGTGCGCTGGGTGAACAGGTCGGACTGGCCGAGGGTGGTGGCGCCGAGCTGCGTGAGACCGAGCGTGAGAACGGCCAGCACGACAGCTGTGCTCAGCCAGATCGGGCGGGCGTGCCGGGCCACGAACCCGGCGATACGACTCCAGATGCCGTGCTCGGCCTGCGGGTCGGCCTGGTCCCGGTGCGGTCTACGCGGCCAGAACGCCCAACGGCCGCCGAGCACCAGCAGCGCGGGCAGGAAGGTCAGCATCACCAGCAGCGTTGCGGCGATGCCGATGGCGGCGACCGGGCCGAGTGCCCGGTTGGAGTTGAGGCTGGACAGCAGCAGGCAGAGCAGGCTGACGATGACTGTGCTGCCGGAGGCGATGATGGCGGGCGCTGCGCCCTTCCACGCCGTACGCATGGCGTCCCACGGGCGGTCGTGCCTGTGCAACTCCTCGCGGTAGCGGGCGATCAGCAGCAGCGCGTAGTCGGTGCCGGCGCCGAAGACCAGCACTGTGAGGATGCCCTGTGCCTGCCCGTTGAGCTTGATGATGTCGGCGTCGGCGAGCAGGTAGACGAAGACCGACGCGAGGGCGTACGACATGCCTGCGGCAAGCAGCGGAAAGACCCAGAGCACCGGGCTGCGGTAGACGACCAGCAGGATGATCAGCACCACCACGAGGGTGACAAGCAGCAGTGGCCCGTCGATGGCGGCGAAGACCTCGATCAGGTCCGCGAGCAGGCCGGCCGGCCCGGCGACGTCCACGCTGAGCCCGTCCCGTTCACCGCCGGCGATGTCGCGTAACTGCTCGACGACGGAGCCGATCTCCTCGCCCTCGGCGTCGTCCACCGGCACGACGACCTGGAGTGCCTGGCCGTCCTCGCTGGGGATCGGCGGCGGCAGTGGGCCGACCACGCCGGGCACCTGGGCGAACCGGGCCGCGTCGGCGCCCACCCGCTGGCGGTCCGCGTCGGTGATCCCCGAGGTCCGCTCGTAGACGACAAGCGCCGGGACGGTCTCGCGGTCGACGAACCCGGCCGCCAGATCCTGGGCGCGGGTCGCCTCGGCGTCGGTGGGCAGGAAGGCGGCGTTGTCGTTGGTGGAGACCTCACTCAACCGCCCGGCGTACGGCCCGGCCACGCCACCGACCACGAGCCAGGCCAGCACGACGGCCACAGCGATCAGCGTGGCCCGGCCGAAGCCTCCTCGTCCGGACATCCGCACCATCCCAAATCGACGCATCAATCGACGCAGCCGGAGTCTAAGTCGACATCGACCATCCTGCCGGTCGAGGACGCCCAAAGAGGGCAAACCGCCTACGGGCACCCTTGAACGGGTACTGATCGGGGTGCCAGGGGTAGATCGGGGACGCGAAAACGCCCGCCGACTGTCAGCCGACGGGCGTTGATGTGGAGCGAAGCTCCCCCGATTGGACTCGAACCAATAACCTGCCGGTTAACAGCCGGCTGCTCTGCCAATTGAGCTACAGGGGATCGTGCACCGCCCGGACCCGGATCTCGCCGGTGCCGTGCGACGGGACAAGAGTACAGGACATCCCCCGGTGATGGTCCAGTGGGTTGCGCCCCTCAGTCATCATGATCGGGTCGGGCAGGTCAGCGACACGGCGCATTCGCAATAGGGGCAAATCGCCATCCCCACACAAGCAGGCTTGAGCGGGGAGCAGGATGGGTAGTTAGCTGCGGACAGAGGACGCAGGCGCGAATTGGCTCCGACGGGGCAACCCCGAGGGGCGACGGCGCGTCAGGTACGGAAGGAGCCGCCATGCGCGGAAAGATCATGTTTCTTGGCGGGCTGGCTGCGGGATTCGTCCTGGGCGCCCGTGCCGGCCGGGAGAAGTACGAAGAGCTCGTGGTTCGGGGCCGCAAGGTGCTCGACCACCCGACCGTCCAGGAGGCGGCCGGGGTGGCGCAAGCCCAGGCCAACAAGCTCTACAGCGAGGGCAAGGACAAGCTCGGCCACACCAAGCTGGGCGAGAAGCTGGGCACCGGCAACGGCAGCCAGGAACTGACCGCCGCCGACGACGCGTTCGCCGGCACGCCCGCCACGGTGGGCGCGAAGGCGGGCTCCGGTTCGTCGGGCAACAGCAGCACGGTCGGCACGACCTCCGGGTCGCCGTCGGCTACGACCCCCCGCTCCAAGCCGTCCGGCTCGGGCACCAACGGCAGCACGCTCTGACCAACCGCACGTCGACGGGCCGGTCGCCGCAAGGCGACCGGCCCGTGGTCTGTCCGGAGTATGGCTGACCGTGCGCCGACGCGCTCAGTCCCCGCCGCCGGTCAGTCCTTGCTGCTGAACGCGGCGTCGAAGGCCGCGCTCGGTGCGTCGAACGCGAGCCGGCGGACGAACTGGAGCGCCTCCGGAGCGCCGACGAGACGGTCCATCCCGGCGTCCTCCCACTCCACGGAGATCGGGCCGGTGTAGCCGATCGCGTTCAACGCCCGGAAGCAGTCCTCCCAGGGCACGTCGCCGTGCCCGGTGGAGACGAAGTCCCAGCCGCGACGCAGATCCGCCCACGGCAGGTGCGAGGCGAGCCGACCGCGCCGGCCATCCCCGGTACGCACCTTCGCGTCCTTGCAGTCGACGTGGTAGATCCGGTCGGCGAAGTCGAAGATGAAGTTCACCGGGTCCAGCTCCTGCCAGACGAAGTGCGACGGGTCCCAGTTCAGCCCGAAGGCGGGCCGGTGACCGATCGCCTCCAACGTCCGCTTCGTCGTCCAGTAGTCGTACGCGATCTCGCTGGGGTGCACCTCGTGCGCGAACCGCACCCCGACCTCGTCGAACACGTCGAGGATCGGGTTCCACCGGTCGGCGAAGTCCTGGTAACCGCGCTCGATCATCGACGGCGGCACCGGCGGGAACATCGCCAGCGTGTGCCAGATCGACGACCCGGTGAAGCCGACGACAGTCTTCACGCCGAGCTTCGCCGCAGCCCGCGCGGTGTCCTTGATCTCCTCCGCGGCCCGCTGGCGGACCCCCTCCGGCTCGCCGTCGCCCCAGATCCGGCCGGGCAGGATGTCCTGGTGCCGCTCGTCGATCGGGTGGTCGCAGACCGCCTGACCGACCAGGTGGTTGGAGATCGTGAAGACCTGAAGGTTGTGCTTCGCGAGCGTCTCCCGCTTGCGATCGACGTACGAGTCGTCGGCGAGCGCCTTGTCGACCTCGAAGTGGTCGCCCCAGCAGGCGATCTCCAGACCGTCGTAGCCCCACTCGGAGGCGAGCCGGCAGACCTCCTCGAACGGAAGGTCGGCCCACTGGCCGGTGAAGAGCGTGATGGGTCGCGCCATTGTCCTTCTCCCCTGGTGTGATGGGGATTCCGTTGTGCGGACCGAGGCGAGGGTGACCGGTCAGACCGGTACGCGAGACCGAGGCGGAACACCGGTGGGTGCCGAGCGCACCTGGGCCCGGCGGGTTGCGCCTCCCACCGGGTCACCGGCCACCGTCACGGTCGCCGCCCCCAGCCTATTTCCGCCGCACCCGTCGCGAAAGCCCCGCGACGGGATCATCATCTGACCATTTCCTCCGGCGCGGGGAGGACAGCCCGAACCGTGAAGCCGCCTTCGGCGCGCGGGCCGGCGGAGAACGTACCGCCGAGCCGCTCGGCACGACGGCGGACGCCGAGCAGACCCCGCCCGGCACCTCGGCTCTCCCCCGCCACCGCCGTGGCGTCGCCGCCGTCGTCGCGTACCTCGATGGTGATGCCCTCGGGGTCGTAGCGGAGGCGGACCACGACCGGCGCGCCCGGGGCGTGCCGGCGCGCGTTGCTGAGCGATTCCTCGATGATCCGGTACGCCGCGACGTCGACCGGGCCGGGCAACGGCCGGGGCTGGCCGGCCAGTGTCCAGCGCACCGGCTGACCAGCGGCGTAGCCCTCCACGAGGGCGTCGAGTCGGTTCAGGCTGGGTGCCGGCCCGTCCAGCGGATCAGGCTCCTCGGCACGGTGCAGCAGCCGGTACCCGTGCGCCCGCACCACCCGGCGCCACTGCGCGAACCGCCCCATGCAGGCCAAGGTACGGCAGCAGGCTGTGAACCCCTACGCGCCCACCCGCTCCCCTCCCCGCTGATCTTGCACTTTGGGTCGCCGGTATACCCGGTTCGCGGCAATGGTCCCGGCAGAAAGTGCAAGATCAGCGGGGCGAGGATGGCGGGGTTGGGGGTTAGGGCAGGGTCCACTTCTGGTTGGCGGCGCCGTTGCAGGTCCACAGGTGCACGACGGTGCTGTCCGCGGAGTTGTTGCCGCTGACATCCAGGCACTTGCCGGACGTCGGGTTGCGGAGGCTGCCGTTGGACTGGGCGGCCCAGTTCTGTGCGCCCGTGCCGTTGCAGGTCCAGAGCTGGATCTTGGTGCCGTCAGCCGACGCGCCGCCGGAGACGTCGAGGCACTTGCCCAACGCCTTGATCGTCGAGTTCGGCGTCACCGTCCACGTCTGCGCCGCACTGCCGTTACAGGTGTAGATCTGGATCTGCGTACCGTCGGCGGTGGCCGCGTTGCGCACATCCAGGCACTTGCCGGCCAGGCCCTTGATCGGGCCGACACCGGGGGTGCCGGTGCCGCCGCCCTTGACGAGGGTGAAGTCGTCCACGTCGAAGAGCCCCGTGCCGCTACCGCCGAACGTGAGGTAGAGGTTCTGGGTGCCGGACGGTACGCCGGACAGGGTCGTGGTGACGTTGGCGAACGTCGTCCAACTGCCGGTGTTCGGCACCGCGACCGAGCCGAGCACCGGGCCGGTGGCCGAGCCGGTGCGCACCTGGATGGTGCCGCCCGCGCCGCCGGAAACGACCCGGGACGTGAACGAGGTGACGCCGGTCAGGTCCACGCCGTTGTACGCCGCCCAGTCGCCCGGGTCGATGTAACCGATGGTCTGACCGCCGTTGGCACCGGCCTTGGCGAACGCGGAGACGCCGTTCGCCGAGCTGAACGCCTCGGCCTGGACCGTGGTGTTACCCGTCGGCGGCGGCGTGGTGCCCAACTCCTTGATCCGGATGTTGCGGAACGAGGCGTCGTCGCCGGTGCCGTGGTTCTGGATGCCGATGTGGCCGGCCAGCGACCGTACCGGATTGGTGTTGGTGAAGTCGTTGATCTTCACCCCGTTGAGGAAGATCTGTAGCCGCTCGCCCTCGACCAGCAGCTCGTAGGTGTTCCACTCCCCCGGCGCGTTGAGCGCCGCGTCGCGAGCCGCGATGTCCGCGGACTTGAAGGTGTAGACCGATCCGGTGGTGCGGTCGGCCGCGTCGGTGGCGTCGATCTGGATCTCGTAGCCGTTGTCCACCGCCGACCACGGGTCACTGGACGGCGGGAACCCGATGAACACACCCGAGTTGTCGTCGCCGGCCAACTTCCAGTCCAGCTTCAGCGAGTAGTTCGTGAACTGCTTGGCGTTGTACCAGTACAGGCCCATGCCGCCCACCGACGTGAGGGTGGCGTCCGAGTTGGTGAAGCTGCCCGGCCCGGCCTGAGACCAGCCGGCCGTCGAGCCGTTGAACAGCGGGGTGTAGCCGGTCTCGGGCCGGCAGTCGGCCTTGCTGCGACCGGCCGCGTACCGGATGCCGCCGAGCAGGTGGTTGCGGAACGCGGGCTCGGCGTACGACGCCTGGGTGTGGCCGCCGCCGGTGTAGAACGACCGGCCACCGCTGTAGCTCTTGCACCAGGAATGCGGGTGGTCGGTGCCCATCCCGCCACCGGAGTACGACGACTCGTCGAGGGTCGCCAGCACGTGGGCGGTGGACCGGGCGTTGGTCCGGTAGTTGTACCACTCGTCGGTGCGGGTCCAGGTCTGCGGCAGGTGCCCCGTCGCCGCGTGCCCACGGTCCTCCACCTTGACGTTCGCCTGCTGGATGGCCGGGTGCGAGGCGAACCACGCGCCCACCAGGTTGCCGTAGAACGGCCAGTCGTACTCGGTGTCGGCGGCGGCGTGCACACCCACGTACCCACGACCGGAGCCGATGTACGACTCGAAGGCCGTCTGCTGGCTGGCGTTGAGCACGTCGCCTGTGGTGTTGAGGAAGACGACCGCCTCGTACTGGGCGAGGTTGCCGGTGGTGAACGCTGCGGCGTCCTCGGTGGCGGTGACCGTGAAGTTGTTCGCCGCACCCAGGTCACGGATGGTCTGGATGCCGACCGGGATCGCGTCGTGCCGGAAGCCGGCGGTCTTGGAGAACACCAGCACGTCGTACGGGGCGTCGGCGGCGCTGGCGGGGGTGGCCGGGGTGGTGCAGGCGATGACGGCGAGGGCGGCGGTGGCCGCGCCGAGGACGGGTCGCAGGAGTCTACGCATATCGCTCTCCTAAAACTGTTAGGAGGGGCCCCTTGTACAACACTAGGCGTTAACAAGGGGCCCTTCCTTTCACATCAGGGCAGGGTCCACTTCTGGTTGGCGGCGGCGTTGCAGGTCCACAGGTGCACGGGGGTGCTGTCCGCGGAATTGTTGGCGCTGACGTCCAGGCACTTGCCGGACGCCGGGTTGCGGAGCGTGCCGTCGGCCTGGGCGGACCAGTTCTGCGCGCCCGTGCCGTTACAGGTCCAGAGCTGGATCTTGGTGCCGTCGGCGGTGGCGGCACCGGAGACGTCGAGGCACTTGCCCAACGACTTGATCGTCGAGTTCGGCGTCACCGCCCACGTCTGCGCCGCACTGCCGTTGCACGTGTAGATCTGGATCTGCGTACCGTCGGCGGTGGCCGCGCTACGCACGTCCAGGCACTTGCCGGCCAGCCCCTTGATCGGGCCGGTACCGCCGGTGGGGGGTGTACCGGTGACGAGGGTGAAGGCGTCGATGTCGTAGAGCGCCCCGGTGCCCGTCCCCGCGAACGTCAGGTAGAGCGTGGTGGTGGCGGTCGGCGGGTTGGTGATCGTCCCGCTGACCGTGGTGAAGGTTTCCCAGCCACCGGTCACCGGAACGGTGGCCGAGCCGAGGACAGTGCCCGTTGCCGAGCCGGCACGGACCTGGAGGGTACCGCCGGCGCCCGCCGAGGAGACCCGGGCGTTGAACGCTGTCACGTTGCCCAACCGGTACGGCTGGAACGCGATCCAGTCGCCGTTGTTGATGTCGCCGACGGTCTTGCCGCCCTCGGCCGGGGTCTTGCTGAACACGTTGACCCCTGACGAGGAGCCGAAGAACTCGGCCTGCCGGTGACGCGGCGGCAGCGTGTGCTGGGTGTGCGTGGTCAGACCTCCGGCGTCGGTGTACTCCGCGTCGAAGATCGCGAAGATGTTCGCCGCGTCGTCGTGCTCACCGTCGACCGGGATGGTGATCGTGCCGGAGCAACCGTTCTTCGAGGTGATCTGGTGGCCGTGCTGGTCGTGCCCGAGCACATAGGTCATCTTGACCTTCGTGCAGTCGACAGTGCCGTCCTCCGGGTCGGTGGCAGTGATGCTGTACGAAACCGTGTCACCGAAGCTGAACAGTTGCCCGTTGCCGGGACTGTTGATTGTCACAGTGGGCGCGGTGTTGCCGACGTTGATCTGCACGCTGCTGCTGCCGGTGGCACCCTGCGGGTCGCGCACTGTGAGCGTCGCTGTGTAGGTGGCGTTGGTGTTGTAGGTCTTCGTCGGGTTCGCCGCAGTGGAGGTGGTGCCGTCGCCGAAGTTCCACGAGTAGGTGAGCGCCCCGCCCTCGGGGTCGGACGAGCCGGCCGAGGAGAACACGACTGTCAGCGGCGCCGCACCGGAGGTCTTGTTGGCGCTCGCCGAGGCGCTGGGCGCCCGGTTGCCGCCACCCACATAATCGAAGCGGTAGAGCGCCGAGTTGGCGTCCCCGTTGAAGTAGCCGGTGCCGTAGTCGAGCACGTAGTACGCGCCGTCCGGGCCGAACGCGGAGTCCATCACCTGCTTGCCGACCCATCCGAAGGTGTCGATGGCGCCCCGGGAGCCGTCGGCGTTGACGTGGATCGGCTTGATCCAGCCGCGACCGAACTCGGTGGCGAAGAACTGCCCGTCGAACGACTGCGGGAACTTGGTGGTGGAGGTCGACGAGGCGTTGTAGCGGTAGACCGGGCCGCCCATCGGCGACTCGGAGCCGCCGCCGAACTCGGTCGGGGTGCCGGCGTCGCCTGCGTACCGGATCCAGGCGGGCTGGGCGGGCGGCAGGGTGGCGAGGCCGGTGTTGCGGAAGGAGTTGTTCGTCGGCCCGCCTGTGCAGTTGTACTTCGCCCCGGTGGCGTTTGTGGCGAAGTCCCACTCGTTGTACGTCTCGGTGGTGGTGTTGGTGCCGGTGCAGTACGGCCAGCCGTAGTTGCCCGGTGCGGCGACCCTGTTGAACTCCACCTGCCCGGACGGGCCGCGCGTGGAGCTTGTGGAGCCGGCGTCCGGCCCGTAGTCGCCGACGTAGACGACGCCTGTGGCCTTGTCGACGCTGATCCGGAACGGGTTGCGGAAGCCCATGGCGTAGATCTCCGGCCGGGTCCTGGCCGTGCCGGGCGCGAACAGGTTGCCCGACGGGATGGAGTACGTCCCGTTGGCGTTCACCTTGATCCGCAGGATCTTGCCGCGCAGGTCGTTGGTGTTGCCGGCGCTGCGCTGGGCGTCGTACCCCGGGTTGCGGTTGGTCCGCTCGTCAAGCGGCGAGTAGCCGGCGGACTCGAAGGGGTTGGTGTCGTCGCCTGTGGACAGGTAGAGGTTGCCGCTGGCATCGAAGTCGATGTCCCCGCCGACGTGGCAGCACAGGCCACGATCCGCCGGCACGTCGAGCACGTCGACCTTGCTGGCCTGGTTGAGCGTGAAGTCGGCGTTGAGGGTGAACCGGGAGAGGCGGTTCACTCCCTGCCAGGCCGACCAGGTGGTGCCCGTGGCGGGCGCGTCGCCGGTCGGGGTGGACAGCGGCGGGGCGTAGTAGAGGAAGATGTGCCGGTTGCTGGCGAAGTTCGGGTCGACCCCGACGCCCTGCAACCCCTCCTCGTCGTGGGTGTAGACCGGCAGGGTGCCGACCACTGTTGTGGTGCCGCCCGCGTCGGTGCGGCGCAGGGTGCCGTTACGGGCGGTGTGCAGGACCGAGCGGTCCGGCAGCACTGCCAGCGACATCGGTTCACCCATGTCGGCGACACCGCGTGCCAGCTCGACCTGCTGGAAGTCGGTGGCGTTGATGGTGTGCGCCTGGGCCGGTGTGGGGCCGCCGAGAGCTGCGGGGCCGGCGCCGAGGGCCACAGTGCCGGCAGCAGCCACGAGGAGCAGCGCCGAGCCGGCGGAAAACCATGGTCGGGATCGATGTGCGGGAGCGTCCTTGGTGGGCATGGGGCTGTCCCTTCCTGACGAAATGACTGCCAGGCCGGGCGCGCGCCGTCGCGCCGGATGCCGTAGCGGTGGTGATGGATCGATGGATTACCGCGCCGCCGGTTCACATCGACGAAACACTGTCGTGTTGGGCACGACACTAAGTTGTGGACGTCGATGTGTCCATAGCTTCCGATGACTTACCATCAACTTTCGTCTATTCGATCGAAAGTTGATGGTCAGGCGCGGCGATCGATCGTCTGTCCCGCCAGCGCCACGAGCGCGGCCCGTGACTCCTCGGTCAGCACGGCGTTACGCAACGCGGTCAACGCCGCGTCCGTCCGGACCCGGATCATCTGCTCGATCCGCTCCCGTGCACCCGTCACCTCGATGATCTCGCGCAGCTCCGCCGCGCCGTCCGCGTCAAGGGAGGGATTGCCGAACAGCTCCCGCAGCCGAGCGGTCTGCGACCGGTCGGCCGCGCTGCGGACCAGCGCCATCATCACCGTCGGCTTGCCCTCGCGCAGGTCGTCAAGCACCGACTTTCCAGTGACAGCCGGGTCACCGAAGACACCCAGCACGTCGTCCCGTAGTTGGAACGCGTCACCAAGCGGGTCACCGAACTCGCCCAACGCGGCGAGCAGCTCCGGCCCCGCACCGGCCAGGGCCGCGCCGATCTGCAACGGTCGGGTCACCGTGTACCGGGCGGCCTTCATCCGGATCACGGTGAGCGCGCTTGCCACCGAGCCGTCACCCACACCCGACACCAGGTCCAGGTACTCCCCAGCGATCACCTCGGTCCGCATCAACGCGAACACGCCGTAGCCCCTGTGCACCTGCTCCGTGCTCAGGCCGCACTCGTGGAACATCTGATCCGACCACGCCGCGCACAGGTCCCCGCAGAGCAGCGCCGTGTTGCGCCCGTACGCCTCGGGGTCGCCGCGCCAGGACGAGCGGGCGTGCAGGTCCGCGAAGAGACGGTGCACCGACGGCTCGCCCCGGCGACGGTCACTGCCGTCCAGGATGTCGTCGTGGATCAGCGCGAACGCGTGGAACAGCTCCAACGCGGCCGCCGCCACCACGATCGGTGTGCCGTCGGCAGCCCCGGCCCCACGCCAACCCCAGTAGCAGAAGAGCGGGCGCAACCGTTTGCCGCCGGCCAGCACGAACCGTTGCAGCGCGGTGAACACCCCGCGCGGCGCCCCGTCCGGCCAGTCCGGGCCCTGCCGGTCGAGGAAAGCGGCCAGCTCCGCGTCGAAGCGCGCCCGCAGTCCACTCGTGTCGGTCGGGGTGACCGTGACCGTCACGACCCCTCCCCCGGCCGCTCCACTGACCCGTCACCGGCGCTCAGCCCGGCGAGTTCCAGCAGCAGCGCCTTGACCTCGGTGGCCTCGATCCGCTCCCGGGCAGCGGTCGGATCCGAGCAGAGCAGCACCGGGGCGTCCGCCGGATCGGTGGGCAGCCGCCCGTGCGAGCCGCGTACCGCCCGTGCGCCGGCGTCCAGCCCGACGGCGTTCATGAGGTAGCGCATACCGATCTTCTTCCGCGCCAACGCCACCCCGGCACGGCCTTTGGCGGCGAGCGGCGCGGCCGGGTCGAAGAACAGCTCCGCCGGGTCGTACCCGGGCTTGCGGTGGATCTCGACGAGGCGGGCGAAGTCCGGCGCGCGGGCGTCGTCGAGCCAGTAGTAGTACGTGAACCAGGAGTCCGGCTCGGCCACCAGCACCAGCTCACCGGCGCGCGGATGGTCCAGCCCGTACGCGGCTTTGCCGTCGGCGTCGAGCACCTCGGCCACACCGGGCAACCCGGCGCAGAGCTTCGCCACCGCAGGCACGTCGGCCGGGTCCTTGACGTAGACGTGCGCGACCTGGTGGTCGGCGACCGCGAACGCCTTCGACGTCCACGGGTCGAGGTACTCCATGCCGGCCTGCGTGTGCACCCGCAGCAGCCCTTCGGCGCGCAGCAACCGGTTGACGTCCACCGGCCGGGACACGTCGGTGATGCCGTACTCCGACAGCACCACCACTGTCGCGTCCCGGGCACGGGCGGCGTCCAGCAGCGGGCCGAGCACCGCGTCCAGCTCGGCAGCCGCCGCGGCGGCCTGGGCGGACGACGGGCCGTACCGTTGCAGGTCGTAATCCAGGTGCGGGACGTAGACAAGCGTGAGGTCAGGCGACACGTCGGCGAGGATCTGCTCGGCCGCCTGGCAGATCCACCGCGACGACGGCAGCCCGGCCGTCGGCCCCCAGTAGGTGAACAGCGGGAAGGTGCCCAGCCGCCCGGTCAGCGCGTCGTGCAGTTCCGGCGGGTCGGTGTAGCAGTCCGGTTCCTTGCGCCCGTCGGCGTAGTAGACCGGGCGCGGGGTGACAGTCCAGTTGACGTCCGCGCCCATCGCGTACCACCAGCAGACGTTTGCCACCGTGTAGCCCGGCTCGGCGCGACGGGCCGCCTGCCAGAGCTTGTCCCCGCCGACAAGAGCGTTGTGCTGGCGCCACAGGAACACCTCGCCCAGCTCCCGGAAATACCACCCGTTGCCGACGATGCCGTGCCCGCTGGGCTGCTCGCCGGTGAGGAATGTGGACTGCACCGAGCAGGTCACCGCGGGCAGCACCGTGCCCAGCTCGGCCCGGAAGCCGCCGTCGGCGACCCCGCGCAGTCGTGGCATGTGGGCCAGCAGTCGTGGGGTCAGCCCCACCACGTCGAGCACCACCAGTCGTCGGCTCATCGCGTCTCTCCCGTGGTCACGGCCCGCTCGGTGTGCAGGCCAAGGCCAATCAGCTCGTCCCGGGCGAATGCCAGCTCGGCGGCGATACCCGCGGCCAGCTCCGCATCGGTGCCGGGCCGTCGTGCGGCCGGCAGCACCCCCCAGGTGTACGTCTCGACGTCCAGGTGGTCACAGCCGGCGATCGGACCCTCGAACAGCGCGGCGAGGGCGGCGCGCAGCACCGGCAGCGTGGAGCCGAGCGGCTCCTCGGGCGGGGCATGCAGGGGCACGTGGTAGTGCACCCGCCACGGACCGGGCAGCTCCGCGTCCAGCGCCGCGTCCAGGTCGTCGGCCGCGTACGCCGGGTCGGCCGGGTCTGCCACGCCCGCACAGCCGGCACCTCGGGTCTGGTGCAGGAAGCGCGGCTCCACCCAGCGGCGCAGCGCGTCGGCGCCGCCAGCCGGGTCGGCCGCCTCGACGGCGGCGGAGACCTGCACCTTGACCACTGGCAGGTCGGCCGAGCGCAGCCGGGCAAGCGCCGCCGTCGGCTCCTCCCACGCACAGGCCAGGTGGGCGAGGTCCAGGCAGATGCCCAGCCGGTCCGTGTCCATACTGGACAGTAGCGCGGCTGCCTGGCCGGTGCTCTCCACCACGCAGCCGGGTTCCGGCTCGAAACCGACACGCACCTCCCGGCCGGTGTCGCGTTGCACGGCGGCCAGGCCGGCGGCGAGCTGGTCCAGCCGGTGCCGCGCGGCGTCGGCCCGTTCGGCGTCCCACGGGTGCCGCCAGGCCAGCGGCAATGTGGAGATCGAGCCCCGGGCGGCGTCGTCGGGCAGCAGGTCCGCGAGCACCCGGGCCAGGTTCAGGGTGTACGTCAGTCGCTGCTCGGTGGTCCAGTCCGGGTGGTACACATCGTGTTTGACCACGGGCGCCTGGAAGGCCGCGTACGGGAAGCCGTTGAGGGTGACCACCTCCAGCCCGCGCGCGTCCAGTTCGCCGCGCAGCCGGCGGCGCAGCGCCGGGTCGGCGGCCAGCTCGGCGGCGACCGGGGCGGCGAGCCACAGGCCGAGCCCGAGCAGGTCACTGCCGAGCGCCGCGCGGACCGGCACGGCGTAGGTGTCCAGTTGACCGAGGATGCCGGCGAGGTCCTCGGCGGGGTGCACGTTCGTGCAGTAGCCGAGGTGGATGGTGTCGCCGCCGGCATGTCGCAGCCGCATCAGCTGCCGCCGCGCAGGATCGAGTTGCCGGTCTGCGGGTCCACTGCGGCGGGGTCCTCCAGGTCGGTCAGGTCGAGCCGACCGGACTGCCCGTAGAACTCCACAGGGTTGCGCCACAGCACGCGGTCGACGTCGTCGTCGCCGAACCCGGCCTTCAGCATCGCCTCGCCGGTGGCCCGGGTCAGCAGCGGATCCGAGCGCCCCCAGTCGGCGGCGGAGTTGACGAGCATCCGGTCGGTGCCGTACTCGCGCAGCAGCTCGACCATCCGCAGCGCTGTCATCTTGGTGTCCGGGTAGATCGAGAAGCCGAGCCAGCAGCCGGTATCCCTGACGAGTTTGACCGTCACCTCGTTGAGGTGGTCGACGACGACACGGCCCGGGTCGATGCCGGATTCGGCGACCACTGCGAGGGTGCGCTCGACACCCCGCGCCTTGTCCCGGTGCGGGGTGTGCACCAGTGCCGGAAGGTCGTGCGCCACGGCGAGGGCCAACTGCGCGGCGAACGCCTCGTCCTCCTCAGGCGTCATAGAGTCGTACCCGATCTCGCCGACCGCCACCACCGCGTCCTTGTCCAGGTAGCGGGGCAGCAGGTCGAGCACCGGGCGGCAGCGCGGGTCGTTCGC
This sequence comes from Micromonospora sp. NRRL B-16802, assembly GCF_001279555.1. Lineage (NCBI taxonomy): Bacteria > Bacillati > Actinomycetota > Actinomycetes > Micromonosporales > Micromonosporaceae > Micromonospora > Micromonospora sp. NRRL B-16802. Next base: position 99,583 of record NZ_LGEB01000049.1, read on the forward strand.
CTCCTTGGGGTTGAGCGCGATCGTGGCGTGGTGGCGCACCCCGAACTGCCCGGCCCGGAACGGCTCCCACCCGATCAGCGAGTCGAAGTAGTCGACGAACGACGCCGCGCTGGTGCGCGGTTGGCCCAGCCAGAACGCCGGCTCCACGACGGCGCGGACACCGGCGGCGGCCATCCGTTCGTAGTCGTCGGTGGTGCGTGAGGTCATGTGGATGTGGGGGTCGAAGATGCGCATTCACGCCTCCCGGGGCAGTGCGGCGGTGAGCCGGTCGAGCAGGTCGGTGGCGTCGGCGGGCAACTCCCGGCCGGCGGCGTGCCGTTCGGCGGCGAGCGCGGCCAGCATCGCGGCCAACTCCCCGTCAGCGCGGCTCTCCAGGTCGGCGACGGCGGCAAGCGGCACGCCGCTGAACACGCACTTGAGCACCGCCTGCCGCCAGGCGGCCGGGTCGAGGTGGCGGGCGTACGGGCCGAGGGCCGCGGCGACAAGCCGGGTGTCGTTGGTGCGGATCGCGTCGTGCAGCAGCGGCACCGCCTCGGCGCCGATCGGCAGCAGCGGCAGGGCCCGCAGCACGGCACGCCGTTCGGCAGCGTCGCCATGCTGGTAGAGGGTGTCGGCGTAGGCGGCGTGCTCGCCGGGCAGTGCGGTGAGCAGCAGCACCCGGGCCGCGTCGTCGGCGGTCCAGCCGGGCGCGTCGGGCAGGGCGCCCCGGCCGCAGCGCCTGCCGACCACCGGAAAGAGCCGGTTGATCGCGGTGGGCTCGGCCGCGACCCGGTGCAGCGCCGCGTCCAGCCATTCGGGATCGGGTACGCCTCGAAGCGCGGCCCGCAATGAATCCGGTGTCATCCCGTCTCCTCCCCTTGTGCTGCTCCGCAGGGCACCCCAGGCACGCCCTTTGCTCTGCTTCAACCCACGCGACGGCCAGTGTCCGGAGAGCGGACGGTCGCTGGTGCGTCCGTTGAAGCAGAGCAAAGGAGGCCTGCGGGTACCTCGGCCTCGGTGTCGCCCCCGACCGCCGCGCGAGCGCCGCCGACCGCCGTGCGAGCGCCGCCGACCGCCGCGCGGGCGCCGCCGACCGCCGCGCGGGCGCCGCCGCTCACGGCCGGCTCGACCGGCGAGGCAGCGGCAGCGGCAGCAGCGCGCAGGAAGTCGATGGACCGGGCGGCCACGGCGGGCGCGGCGTGCGAGTCCCGGGGCAGCTCGACGGCTACCAGCCCGCCGTAGCCGGCCTCGGCCAGCGCGGCCAGCACCGGCGGGAAGTCGATCTCGCCGGTACCGAACTCCAGGTGCTCGTGCACACCTCGGCGCATGTCGTCGATCTGAACGTTGACCAGGTGCTCGGCAACCTCGGCGACGCACTGCGGCACCGGCCACGGCTCCAGGCAGCGGCAGTGTCCGATGTCGAGGGTGATGCCGAAGGGGGCCGGGTCGCCGAGTGCGGCGCGCAGCCGGCGCCAGCCGGCGATGTCCTCGACGAGCATCCCCGGTTCCGGTTCGAAGCCGAGGGTGACGCCGGCGGCGTCCGCGGCGTCGACGACTGTGGCGCAGCCGGCTACGAGCCGGTCCCAGGCGACCTGCGGTGCGACCTCGTCGGGGCGTACGCCGGCCCAGAAGGAGACCGCCTCCGCGCCGAGATCGGCACCGATCCGCACGGCCCGGCGCAGGAACTCGATCCGCCGGGTCGGGTCGTCGTGCAGCAACGTCGGAGCGTGCTTGTGCCACGGGTCGAGCAGGTAGCGGGCGCCGGTCTCGATCACCAGCCCGAGGCCCAGCGCGCTCAGCCTCCGACCGAGCACGGCGATCCGGCGGGTGAGCCCCGGCGCGAACGGGTCGAGGTGGTCGTGGTCCAGGGTGAGAGCCACGCCGTCGTAGCCGAGGTCGGCGATGACGGCGAGCGCGTCGTCGAGTCGGTGGTTGGCGAAACCGTTCGTGCCGTACCCGAGGCGCAGGGTCGTGGCGTCGGCGCCCGGCGGGCTCGCATCGGGCGCACCGCCTGGCGACTGTCGGGGATGAGGAACCGTCATGTCGGTGAGACCTTCCGGGCCAGCCGGCGACCCAGTGGCGCGGCCGCCGCGACGGCCAGCCCGAGCAGGCCGGCTCCACCGCGCGCGGTGAGTGCTCCCTGTAGGGCGGGCAGCCCGGTGATCCCGGCGCCGACGGCGGCGCGGACCTTTCCGGCCGAGGGGTCCTGGACCACCCGGACCTGCGCCGCGCCGTACCGGGCGGCGTACCACCCGGCCAGCATGGCGGGCAGCGCAGGCGCGATCCCGGCCCACCGGGTCCGGCTCGCGCGCACACCGGCAGGGTCGGCGGTTCGGGTCGCCGCGCGTCGGACGCCCGGACCGGCGACCGCGGCGCTGGCGGCGACCACTGCGGTACCGGCCAGCGTACGCAGCGGCAGTGCGGTGTCGGCGCCGCTTACCTCCCGGCGGGACAACTCGGTGACCGTCCAGGTGTGCGCGGCGACGGTGATCGCCGAGGGCAGTGCCCGCGCCAGCCGGCCACCGGACGCGCCGAGCAGCACGTCAAGCCCCCGGCAGGCGGCCATCACCGCGGGACCGGCCGCTGTGTTCTTGGCCAGCAGGTCGTACCCCCAGATGGTGGCGGCCAGCGGCACCGCGAGCGCGGCCGCGCGGCGACCGCCCACGGCGGCGGCCAGGCCCACACCGGCGGCGGTGAGGCCTGCGGCGAGACCGACCGCGGCGGCCGGTGTGACACGGCCGCTGGGGATCGGCCGCTCGGGCCGTTCGACGGCGTCCAACCGCCGGTCGGCCCAGTCGTTGGCGGCCATGCCGGCCCAGTAGAGAAGCACCGAGGCTCCCGCCAGGGCGGGGGTACGCGGGCTCAGCGTGCCGGCCGCCGCCGCGCCGGCGACGACGTCACCGGGAACCGAGAGCGCGGCCGGCGCCCGGACCAGCTCGGCGAGGTCAGCCAGCGTGGTCATCGGAACCATCCGGGCCGGCGTGCAGCCGCTTGGCGAAGTCGGTGAGCCGGGCCCACTGCTCGGCCAGCGAGTGGGTCGACGCGCCGAGCGGGTCCTTGAAGAAGAAACCCAGCTCGACAAGCGGCCCGACGCGCCCGGCGGCGTGCGCGGCGGCGGTGAGCCGGGCCAGGTCGAGCACCAGCGGCGCGGCAAGCGCGGAGTCGCAGCCGTGCCAGGTGAACTCCATCCGCATTCCGGTGCCGAGGAACCCGGCGAACGTGATCAGATCCCAGGCGGTCTTGAAGTCGCCCAGCTCCTCGACGTACTCGATGCGGGTGCCGCCCTGCGGCACATAGCCCAGCGTCTCGCCGAGCACCCGCTGCTTGCTCTGCACCTTTGCCGCGTTGGCGGCCGGGTCGGCGAGGGTGGCGCCGTCGCCACCGCCCAGCAGATTGGTGCCCGACCACGAGCGCACCGCCAGGTTGCGCATCGCGAACATCGGCGCGAGGACCGATTTCACTAGCGTCTCGCCGGTCTTGCCGTCATGTCCGGCGTACGGCAGTTGGGCCTCTTCGGCCAGCGCCGTCAGCGCCGGAAGCCGCAGCCCGGTGGACGGGGTGAAGTCGACGTACGGGCAGCCGGCCAGCAGCGCCGCGTAGCCGTACAGGGAGCTGGGTGGCAGCACCTCGTCGGGGCCGGCGACGGCGTCGCGCAGCGCGGCCGGGTCGGCGTGCCCGGGGTGCGGTCGGGGGGCCGCCTCGGTGGCGGAGACGTTCACCATCACCACCCGGTCCAGCTCGTGCCGCGTACGGAAATCGGTGAGGTCACGGACCACGGCGGCGACCCGGTCTGCCTGGGTGTCGCCGGTCGGTGCGGGGCGCAGCTCCTGCTCGACGGCTGCCATCTCGTCGCGGAGCGCGGCGACCAGCCGGCCGGGTATGACGCCGCTGGCAGCCAGCGCCTCGGCGCGCTTGCACAGCGGCGTGGTGGCCAGGTCGTGCCCGCCGAAGACCAGGTCGGCGAAGGACGGCAGCGCGGGACCGCGCAGCTCCGGCAGTTCGGTGACGCAGCCGGTGGGCCCGGCCAGGCCGGCTCGCAGCGCGAGTCCTCCGACGATGCTGGTGGTCGCGACCGAACCGCGCGCTCCCACCAACCAGACACCTGTTCGCATGGTGCTCCTTCCCCGTTCAGGAGGAACCGTCGGTGCACTTCAATCAAATATAGGAATATCAGAATATTCTTCGTAAAGATACGGCAGTGGTGGATGGGCCCCGCCCACCCGACCCGCACCGGAAAAGACGCCGGATTCCGGCATCGGCGTCGGCGGCGACGACGACGGACCGGCTCCCGATTCGGGTACGGGCAGACGGGGCTGGCAGGCAGGGTCGGTCGGCGTCTCGACCCTGCCTCCCCCGCATCCGGCCGGTCAGGGCGTTGGCGTGCCCCGACCGGACGTCTCAGGTCGCCGCGCCCACCGGATCCTCAACCGGGACACGGCCCGCCGGACATCGGCGGACGACAACGGTACGGGTGGGGGCAGCGGCGAACGGTGCCATCGGGTCCTCCCGATCTCCGGGGTGGTGGCGGTCCTCCGGTGTGGCCGGGGAATCCCGGTCCGGCCACACCGGACAACCGTCCTGCTTGTGCGCCACCGGGCCGTCAGGCCCGGCCGCACACCTTCCGGTGCCGACCTCGTCCCGACCGCGGGGCGCAAACCGCTGTCGGTCCCTCGCCGGTCGGCTCCGGAAAGCTGGTCGGGCGACGGCGGCGCGAGCACCGCCGTCGCGGAGTGGTCAGGGTCAGACGGCCACCGCGGTCAGTGCCGGCTCCACCTCGGTCCAGGTGGATCCGACCTCCGCCGAACGGGTCACCGCGTCCAGCACAAGCTGGACCTGCAACGCGTCGGCGAAGGACGGCGCCGGGTCGGTGCCCGTGGCGATCGCCTCGATGAAATCGCGCATCTGGTGGGTGAAGGAGTGCTCGTAGCCGATGATGTGGCCGGGCGGCCACCACGCCGACATGTACGGGTGCTCGCCCTCGGTCACCAGAATCCGGCTGAATCCCTGCTCCAGGGTCGGCCGGGTGGCGTCGTAGAACTCCAGCTCGTTGAGGCGCTCCAGGTCGAAGACCACGCTGCCCAGCGAGCCGTTGATCTCGACACGCAGAGCGTTCTTCCGACCCGTGGCGAACCTGCTCGCCTCGTACGTGGCAAGGGCGCCACCGTCGAGCCGGGCCACGAAGATCGCGGCGTCGTCGACGGTGACCGGCCCGGTGGCCGGGCCGCTGCCGTCGGCCGAGCCGTCCATGGTGGCCGCCAACCCGCTCGACCCGGCCGGCAACGGCCGCTCCTTGACGAACGTCTCGGTGACCGCGCTGACGCCCGTGATCCGCTGACCGACGACGAACTGCGTCAGGTCGATGATGTGCGCACCGATGTCACCGAGCGCGCCGGAGCCCGCCCGTTCCTTCTGCAACCGCCAGACCAGCGGGAACTGCGGGTCCACGATCCAGTCCTGCAGGTACGTCGCTCGGACGTGCCGAATCACCCCGAGTCGTCCGTCGGCGACCATCTGGCGCATCATCGTGACCGCCGGCACCCGGCGGTAGTTGAACCCGCACATCGACCGCGCCCCGGCGGCCCGTGCGGTGTCCGCCGCAGCGGTCATCGCCCGTGCCTCGGCAACCGTGTTGGCCAACGGCTTTTCGCACAGGACGTGCTTGCCGGCGGCCAACGCGGCGAGGGCGATCTCGGCGTGACTGTCACCCGGGGTGCAGATATCGACCACGTCGATGTCGTCCCGGTTGATCAGGTCACGCCAGTCTGTCGTGTACGCGTCCCAGCCGAGCCGGTCGGCGGCCTGCGCCACCTGCCCGGAGTCCCGGCCGCAGATCAGCGCCATGCTGGCCCGCGCCGGCAGGTCGTACACGCGGTTCACTGTGCGCCACGCCTGCGAGTGCGCGGCGCCCATGAACGCGTAACCGACCATGCCGATCCGCAGTTCTCTGTCTGTCGTGGACAAGGTGGGTCTCCCCCCAGATGTCAGAACCCGAGCTTCTCGTAGCTGCTCGCGTTCTCCTTGGTGATCGTCTCGGAGGCGAGCGTCACTTCCTTCGGCACCTGCAACTCCGTCAGGTCGCCCAGGCCGCGACCCTGCGCGATGAGCCGCGCCAGGGAGATCGCCGACGAGGCCATCGACGGGTTGTAGGTGACCGTCGCCTTGAGGACTGTGTTGTCGGCCTTGATGGCGTCGATGGCGAGCTTCGACCCCGCGCCGCCGACCATGAAGAACTCCGACCGGTTGGCCTGCTTGATGGCGGCCAACACACCGATGCCCTGGTCGTCGTCGTGGTTCCAGATCGCGTCGATCTTCGGCAGGGCCTGGAGCAGCTGGGCGGCCTCACGCTGACCGCTGTCCGAGGTGAACTCGGCCGAACGGCGGTTGGCGACCTTGAACCCGTACGTGGCCAGGGCGGCCTTGAAGCCCTCGCTGCGCTCGACAGTCAGCGGGATCTCCAGACCGGCGATCTCACCGATGATCGGGTTGGCGACGCCCTTGTCCTTGAGCTGCTTGCCGATGAAGTGCCCGGCCGAGACGCCCATGCCGTAGTTGTCACCCTTGATGACCAACCGGGAGGCCAGCGCGTCGGGGAAGATCCGGTCGAGGTTGACGATCGGGATGCCTGCCTGCATCGCCTGGAGGGCAACAGCGTTGACCTCCTTGCCGTCGTGCGGCAGCACGACGATGATGTCCGGCTTCTGGGCGATGAGCGTGCCGAGCGTGGACCGCTGGGCCTCGGACGTCGTACCGCCGTCGACCTCCTTGAACTCCACATCGGAGTACGCGGCGGCCTGCGCCTTGGCGTTGGCGTGGATCGCGCCCATCCAGCCGTGGTCGGCGGCCGGCGCCGAGAAGCCGATGACGACCTTCTTGCCCGGTGCGTTGTTGCCGGCACCATCACCGGCGGCCTTGGTCTGGGTGCTGGCCGCCGGGGTCTCGTTGCTGGTGCAGGCGGTGAGCAGGGTGGCGGCGCCGACAGCGGCCCCGCCGAAGAGCAGCCGGCGGCGCGACAGGTCGCGGCTGTGCTGGGTCATGACGACCTCCTGGGAGCGGATGGAGTGGTGAAGGGTGTGCGAGGCCCGGCCACCGTCGAAAAGGTCGACGTCGCCAGGTGCAAACGGTGCGGTGCGTCAGGTTGCGGTGGTGACCCTGTTCCGCGCGAGGAACCGTGTGAAGGACTTGAACTGGAACTGCTGGACCAGGACGGCTGCGACGATGATGCCGCCCTTGACCATGTTCTGCGCCTCGATGGAGAGGCCGTTGATGGCGAAGAGATTCGTGATCGTGGCGAAGATGATGACGCCGAGCAGCGAGCCGACGATCGTGCCCCGGCCACCGCTGAGCAGCGTGCCGCCGATGATCGCGGCGGCGATCGCGTCCAGCTCGTAGAGGTTCGCCATCGCCGCCTGGGCCGAGGTCGCCTGGGAGGTGAGCATGATGGCGGCGATACCGCAGCAGAGGCCGGACAGCGCGTACAGCAGCATTGTGTGCCGGCGGACGTTGATGCCGGCCAGCCGCGCCGCCTCCGGGTTGCCGCCGACCGCGATGGTCCGCCGGCCGAACGTCGTCCGGTTGAGCAGGATCCAGCCGGCCAGCACCACAGCGCCGAGGATGTAGACGAGGATCGGAATGCCGAGGACCTTGCGGGCGGCGATGTCGTTGATGAAGGTGCTGCTCGACACCTGGGTCTGCTTGTTGGAGATCGATGCCGCGAGGCCACGGGCGGCCACGAGCATTGCGAGCGTCGCGATGAACGGCACCAGCCGCCCGTACGAGATGAGCACGCCGTTGACAAGGCCGACGCAGATGCCCACCACGATGGCCGTGAAGATCATGCCGCCCGCGCCGTAACTCTGGGTCGCCACGGTGGTGCACCAGACCCCGGCCAGCGCCACGATCGCGCCCACCGACAGGTCGATCCCACCACCGATGATCACGAAGGTCATGCCGACCGTCACCACACCCACCACCGAGGCGAGCTGGAGGATGGCAAGCACGTTGTTCCAGACCCAGTTCGGATCGCCGTACAGGTCCGGTTTGGTGACCACGCCGACCACGATGAGCGCGGCGAGCACACCGATCAGACCCAGGTTGCGCTTGGCACCGTCGCCGCCGTCGCCCTGCCACCAGGAGAGCCGGCCCGTCGATGCCGCCTTGTCGCCGGCCACCGCCGTCTCCGCCGGATCCACCGGCGGCGACTGGGCCGGAAGCTGCGGGCGCTCCGGTGTCGCTGTGGGGCTGGGAGTCGCGTCGCTCATGCCGGTGCGCCTTCCATCAGGGACCCCGCCATCACGAGGTCGAGCACAGTGTTCTCGTCGAGTTCGCCGGCCGGGGCCTCGCGGACGACCCGCCCCTCCCGCATCACCAGCACCCGGTCGGCCAGGCCGAGCACCTCGGGCACCTCGCTGGAGACCAGCAGGACACCGACGCCCTGCGCCGCCAACCCCCGGATGACCTGGTAGAGCTCCGCCCGGGCACCCACGTCCACGCCCCGGGTGGGCTCGTCGAGCAGCAGCAGCTTGGTGCCGCCGAGCAGCCAGCGCCCGACCACCACCTTCTGCTGGTTACCGCCGGACAGGGTGCGCACCGGCCGGTTGACATCCAGGGGCCGCAACTCCAGGCTCTCGGCGATCCGGTTCGCCTCGGCGCGTTCCCTGCCGGCGTCGGTGAAGCCGAGCCGCGCGTACCTGCCGAACGTGGCAAGCGTGACGTTGCGGAAGATCGGCTCACCCAGCAGCAGCGCCTGACTCTTGCGCTCCTCGGGAGCCATCCCCATGCCGGCACGGACCGCCGCGCCGACACCGGGACGCAGCGCACGCCCTTCCATCCGCACCGTGCCGGCCTCGGGAAGGCGGGCGCCGTAGATGGTCTCCAGCAGCTCCGAACGGCCGGAACCCACGAGGCCGGCGATGCCGACGATCTCCCCGGCGCGCACGGTGAGCGAGACGTCGGCGAACTCGCCCGGACGGGTCAGCCCCTCCACCTGAAGCAGTTCGGCGCCTGTGGTGTCGTCGGCGGGCCGGTCGGGGAAGACGTACTCGATGGTGCGGCCGGTCATCCGGCTCACCAGGTCGCGGGTCGGGGTGTCGCGCGCCGGCAGGTTCGCCGCGGTGGTCCGGCCGTCCTTGAGTACGGTGACCCGGTCGCCGATCTCGCGGATCTCCTCCAGGCGGTGGGAGATGTAGATGACGGCGATGCCCTGTGCCGTCAGCTCGCGGATGATCCGGAACAGGTTGCCGACCTCGTCGTGGGCCAGCACGGCGCTCGGCTCGTCCATGATGATCAGTCGGGCCTCGTGCGAGAGCGCCCGCGCCATGCTGACGATCTGCTTACCGGCGGCCGGCAACGACCGGACCATCCGTCCCGGCGGGATCTCGCCGTGGCCGAGCCGACCGAGGATCTGCCGGGTGTGCCGGGCCATCCGGCCACGCCGCACGAACCCGAAGCGGCGGTGCTCGTGACCGAGGAAGGCGTTCTCCGCCACCGACAGATCCTCGACGAGGTCGAGCTCCTGGTAGATGGTGGCGATACCGGCGCGCATCGCTGCCTGCGGGTTGGCGAACGTCACCGGCTCACCGCGCCACTCGACAAGACCCGAATCCGGTCGGTGCACGCCGGAGAGCACCTTGATGAGCGTGGACTTGCCGGCACCGTTCTGACCGAGCAGGCAATGCACCTCGCCGGCCCGCACTTCCAACTGCACGCCGTCGAGGGCACGTACACCAGGGAAGGTCTTGACGACGTCGGTGAGGCGCAGGACCACCTCGCCCGCGACGGTGTCAGCGGGGGCCTCGACCAGCGGCGCCCCGGCGTCGGCGTCCGCGGACCCGGTGGGGGCGTTCTCCTCGGGCTGGGCCACAGTCTCCTCCTCGCTCACGACTGTTGCTCGGTTGACGACCGCGGCGTCGCGGGCGGCGGGATGACGGGCGGCATCTCGGGTCGCGGGCTCATGACGCTTCCCCGAATGCGACATCGCTGGCGAGCACCGCCGCGCCGGCGACGCCGGCCCGGTTGCCCAGCTCGGACAGCACGACGGGCAGGTTGCCGGTGGCCAGTGGCAGCGAACGGCGGTAGACCACGCTGCGGATCTCGGCGAGCAGGATGTGCCCGAGCTGGGCCAGCCCGCCGCCGATGACGATCATCGACGGATTCGTGAAGCTGACCAGGCCGGCGAGCACCCCACCGACCCGCCGGCCGCCGTCGCGGATCAGCTGGATACAGGTCATGTCACCCTCGATGGCGCCCTCGGCGACGTCCAGGGCGGTCACCGCGCCGCGCAGGCTCAACCGCTCGGCAAGTGCCGGCGACACGCCGCTGCGGGCGGCGGCGGTGGCGTCCTTTGCCAGCGCGGCGCCGCTGAACAGCGCCTCCAGGCAGCCGACGTTGCCGCAGGAGCACATCGGCCCGTGCGAGTCGACCTGGATGTGGCCGATGTCGCCGGCGCAGCCGTCGGTGCCCCGGTAGACGTCGCCGGTGAGGTAGATGCCGCAGCCGATGCCGGTGCCGATCTTGATGAAGAGGAAGTCGTCGACCGAGTGGGCCACGCCGCCGTGACGCTCGCCGATCGCCATGATGTTGACGTCGTTGTCGACCACCGCCGGGCAGCCGTGCTCCCGGCTGAGCAGCTCGCGCACCGGGAAGCGGTCCCAGCCGGGCATGATCGGCGGTGAGACGGGGACGCCGTCACGGAAGCTGACCGGCCCCGGCACGCCGACGCCCACCGCGTCCAGCCGCTCGTACGCGCCGTCGACCCGGGCCTTGTGCAGCAACTCGTTCACCCGTTGCAGGGTCACCTTGGGCCCGTTGCGGATGTCGGCAGGCTCGGCGTAGTGGGCGACCGGTTCGAGCCGGCCGTTCACCACCTCGATGTCCATCGAACTGGCGCCCAGGTCGACGGCCGCGAAGCGCAGCTTCGGGTTCAGCTCGACGAGTGTGGAGCGACGTCCACCCCGGGACGCGGCGAGGCCCGCCTCGGCGACGTAACCCAGGGACACCAGGCGCTCCAGCTCGGCAAGCAGCCGGGGGCGGGGCATCTGGAGCCGGTCACCCAACTCGGCACGGGACACGGCCCCCTCGTCGCGGAGCAACCGCAACAGTCGGACATGCAGGGGCTCGACGGTCCGCACCGGGACTCACCTCTTCATCGAACTCGTTCACATCGACGCAATGTCGAGGTGTTGTGTCCGACACAGTAGGAGCGTTCCGCGCCGCCTGTCCAGAGCTTCGGCCGTTCTGTTCTCAACTTTTGTCCGAAGGAACAAAAGCTACTAGTCGATCAAGGAAAGGGTGACCGAGTGCCCTCGCCTGCTCGCGGCGCGTACCGATCGGCGGGCAAAAAGCCGCCCCACCACCCGTTTTGCGGGCGGCGGGGCGGCAGAGGACAGGTCAGTGACTGCCTGCGGCGTTCCGCTTCTTGCGGAGCTTCCGGTCGTCGCGCAGCTCGACGTACGGCTCGTCGTCGGCCGGGTGGCCGGCCGAGATGGCCCGGCCGCGCTCCAACTCGGCGTCGAACTCGGCACCCAGCAGGATCGCGATGTTGCTGAGCCACAGCCAGATCAAAAAGATGATCACGCCGGCCAGTGCCCCGTACGTCTTGTTGTAGGAGCCGAAGTTGCTCACGTAGAAGGCGAACAGACCGGAGATCACCAGCCAGATCACCACTGCCAGCACGCCACCCGGGCTGACCCAGCGGAACCCGCCGTGCCGCGCGTTCGGCGAGGCCCAGTAGAGGATGGCGAACATCAGGCTGACGAGGATCAGCAGCACCGGCCACTTGGCGACGTTCCACACCGCTACCGCCGTCGAGCCGAGGCCGATAGCGTTTCCGACCAGCTCGGCGAAGCGGCCGGTGAAGACCACGATCACCGCGCAGGCAAGCAACAGCACGCCGATCACGGCAGTGACGCCGACCCGGATCGGCAGCGTCTTCCAGATCGGCCGGCCCTCCGGCACGTCGTAGATCGTGTTCGAGGCACGCATGAACGCCGCGATGTAGCCGGACGCGGACCAGAACGCGGCAAGCAGACCGATGATCGCCGCGATGCTGGCCAGCCCGCCGCTGCCCTGCGCCTGGGTGATCGCGTCCTCGATGATCTTCTGGATGTTGCCCTCCGGCACCGCCTGGTTGACGGTGTCCTTGACGCCCTCGGTGGCACTCGTGCCGAGCAGGCCGAGGATGGAGATCAGCACCAGCAGCCCGGGGAAGATGGACAGCACGCTGTAGTAGGTGAGCGCCGCCGCCCAGTCGGTCAGGCTGTCGTCCTGGAACTCGCGGACCGTCCGGCGCAGCGCCGCCTTCCAGTCGCTGCCGGGCAGATCGGTGGGGCTGTCCGGCCCGGCGTCGGGACCGACCGGCCGGCTGGCGTCCGCACGCCCACTTCCGCTGGCGTCCTCGCGCCCGGTCCCGCCGGCACTCTGGCGCCCGGTCCCGCCGGCACTCTCGCGCCCGGTCCCGCCGGCACTCTCGCGCCCGGTCCCGCCGGCACTCTCGCGCTCGGTCCCGTCGGCGTCCGTGCGCCCGGTCCCGCTGCGGGCGGATGACTCGTCGGAGGCCATCGCCCCTCCTCATCGTCGGTGGTGTCACCTCCGACATGCCCCGTGGGCGGCGGCCGGTAACCCCTACCTGTAGAGCAACCTGCCCATCCGGCGCGACGCCACCAGCAGGCCGACCGCCAGCATCACCAGCAGGTAGAGCACGTCGAGCAGCCAGGACCACCCGACGCCGCCGAGCGTGACACCGCGGATCAGGTGCACCGCCCGGTACAACGGCGTGACCTCGATCAGCCAGTGCAACAGCGTCGGGTACGCCTGCGCCGGCACGAACGTGCCCGAGAAGAGGAAAAGCGTGAACTGGGCGGAGCCCATCAGGTCGAAGTCCTGCCAGCTACGCATGAACGTGGACAGCGCCATGCCGATCCCACCGAACGCGAACCCGACAAGCACCGCCGCCGGAAAGGCAGTCACCGCGTGGGCGACGTTTGTCAGGCCCAGCGCGACCATCACCGCGAGGAACGCCGCCGAGTACGCGCTGCCCCGCAGCATCGCCCAGCTCAACTCACCGACGGCGATCTCGAAAGGCCGTACCGGGGTAGCGATCATCCCGTCGTACAGCTTCATGTATTTCATCTTGCCGAAGAAGTTGAATGTGGTCTCCGCGAGCGCCCCGGTCATCGCCGACGAGGCGAGCATCGCCGGAGCGACGAACGCGGCGTACGACACGAGGCGCCCGTCGGGCAGCGGCAGGTCACCGACCAGCGACCCGACGCCCACCCCGATGGACAGCAGGTAGAGCAGCGGCTCCACGAAGCCAGAGATCAGCAGCAGCCAGTAGACGGACTTCAGCGCCGCGACGTTGCGCTCGACCACCGAGCCCGACCGCCGGGACGCGGCCGAGACATCGACCATCCGGGGCAGCATCAGCGTGACCACGAAACCTCCTCCCCTAGACGACGAGCTTGCGGCGGAAGGCACGCAGCGCCAGCAGCCAACCGGCGACCGCCCACGCCCCCAGGTAGAGCAGGTGCCCGACGACCGACCACTGTGGGGCGACACCGAGAGTGGCCGCCCGGCACAGGTCGACGGCGTGCCACAGCGGTGTCACGTACGCCAGCCAGCGCAGCGCGTCGGGCAGCGACTCGACGGGGAAGAAGACCCCGGCGAACAGCGTCATCGGGATGACAGCGAACCGGAACAGCATCGCCAGCCAACTGTCGGTGGACACCGACGCGGAGAACGCGAAGGTCGGCCCGGCCACCCCCAGCGCGAGCAGCGCCACCACCGGCAGGGTGGCCACCGCCCACGGTGACCGCAACGCCCCGAACAACCCGGTGACCAGCAGGAACGCCACGATCGTCGTGAGCACCCGGAACAGCACGAAGGCCAGGTGCCCGGCCAGTATGTCGCCCACCCGCAGCGGCGACGCGCTCTGCGCGAAGTAGGTCTTGACCCACTGGAAGTTGCTGAACACCGGCCAGGTCGAGTCACCGACAGTCACCTGGAGCGCGGTCGAGGCGATCAGCCCAGGGACCAACCAGTCGAGGTACCGCACACCGCCGACGCCCTGGTCGATGTACGCGCCGACGCCGAGCCCGAAGCCGAGCACCGTCAACACCGGCAGCAGGAACGAGGAGAACACCCCCGCCCGCCAGGTGCGTCGCAGACCGACCAGATAGTGCTCGAACACTGCGTACGCCGGCACCCAGGGAGCCCGCGCCCGCCCCGCCACACTCACAATGACCACCCCCGTGTCCCGACCTTTCCTACCCCGGGGGTACGACAGGCCGCGGTCACCCTACGGCGACGCCTTCGACGTGTCGCCCGGGTTTCGCTCCCTTGATCGGCCCGTCAGTCGACAAGGGTGCGGCCGGTCAGGTGCAGGAAGACATCTTCGAGGCCACTGCGCCGCACCAGCACGTTTGCCGGGGTGAGCCCCGACGCGGAAACCTCGACGACCGCCGCGTCGCCGTCGGGCACGTAGAGCAGGACCCGGTCGGGCAGCACCTCGACCCGCTCCCCCAGCCCGGCGAGCTTGCCGGCGAACGGCTCCTGCGACTCGGCGGCGAAGCGCAGCTCGACCACCTCGCGGGTGGAGTGCTGCTCGATCAGCTCCCGAGGTGAGCCTTCGGCGACGATCCGCCCGCCGTCCATCACCACCAGCCGGTCGCAGAGCTGCTCGGCCTCGTCCATGTAGTGCGTGGTGAGCACCAGCGTGACGCCCTGCTGTTTGAGCCGGAACAGCCGCTCCCACACCAGGTGCCGGGCCTGCGGGTCCAGGCCGGTGGTCGGCTCGTCGAGCAGCACGATCTCCGGATCGTTCACAAGCGCGCGGGCGATCGTCAGCCGGCGCTTCATCCCACCGGAGAGCGGCTCGACCTTGCTGTCGGCCCGCTCGGTGAGCTGGACGAAGTCGAGCAGCTCGGCGGCCCGCTCCTTTGCCACCCGGCGCGGGATGCCGAAGTAGCGCGCGTAGACGGTGAGGTTTTCCCGAACGGTCAGCTCCGGGTCGAGGTTGTCCATCTGCGGGCAAACGCCGAGCCGAGCCCGGATGGCAGGCCCGTCAGCCACCGGGTCCATGTCGAGGATGCGCAGCTCACCGCCGCTCGGCGGGGAGATGCAGCCGATCATCCGCATGGTGGAGGACTTGCCGGCGCCGTTGGGACCGAGGAAGCCGAACGCCTCACCCGAGCGCACCTCGACGTCGATGCCGTCCACGGCGGTGAAATCACCGAACCGTTTCACAAGCCCACGAGCCTGAATCAGTGATCGCCCCGAAGTCACCGCCCGACCCTAACCGCCGGGTCCGACACCCCTCCACGCAAATACCCGCACCGGGCAGGCTGCGCCGGGCGCCAGGGGTGAGACTCCGGCCCCACCGCCCGAGCCGGTGACAGCGAAACGCCGATCGATGCCCCACGGCCCGCACGATCGACGTGTATCGTCCCCTCGTGCCGCCGCCCATCAGCTTGCCCGACGGTTCTTTTCCACCCGCCCGAACAGCCAATTCTCCCGCCGAGGAGCCCGCGTCGGGCACGGGCGGCCTGCCGCCCCGACCTCGGCCGACAGCCGAGCCCACCCCCAGCGCCGACACGACCGCGCAAAGCACCACAACGGCACACAGCACCGACACGAGCGACGCGAGCACCGACACGACAGCGCGTAACGCCGACGACGACAGCTCCGTTGCCGAGCGGGCGACCCGGGACCTGGCCGCCCAGTTCGAGGACGAGAAGCCGGGCCGGGTTTTGTCCGGGCCAGCGGGTTGGCTCCTCACCGCCGCGACGTTGGCGATCGGCGGGCTCGCCCTCTGGCAGGTGTTCCGCCCTCTGTCGCAGGGCAGCAAGTATTACCTAATCATCTTCCTGGCCGGCGTACTCCCGCTGGTTTTCCTGGCCTACCCAGCCGACCTGCGGCTGCCGGCCCGCCTGCGCTCGCGACGAGGCGACGGGGACCGCACCGTCGCGCTGCCGGCTTCGTCGGGACCCACCGTGCCGGACTGGGTCCTGGTCGTCCTGGCGGTGGCCGCCTGCCTCTACCCCGTCCTGCCGGTCACCATCGGGTCGGGCGGCGGTGGCTACAACGCGTTCCTCGACCGGCAGGGACTGCTGGCACCAATGGATCTGGTGCTTGGCACCGTGCTGCTCCTGCTGCTGCTGGAGGCGTGCCGACGTACCACCGGGTGGATCCTGCCGGCGGTCTGCCTGCTGTTCCTCGGCTACGGCTACTACGGAGGGCTGCTACCGCAGTCCTGGCCGGTCGCCCACGGCGGGCTCGACTTCAGTCAACTGGTCGACGCGTTCTACAACTCCGACAGCGGCTTCTACGGCACCCCACTGGACGTGGCCGCCTCGTACATCGTGCTGTTCACCATCTACGGCGCGGTCCTGGAGCTGTCCGGGGCCGGGCGGTTCTTCGTCGAGTTGTCGGCCGCCGCGTTCCGCCGCTCGCGTACCGCAGCCGGTCGGACGGCGGTGGCCTCCGGGTTCCTGCTCGGCACCGTCTCCGGTTCCGGTGCGGCGACGACGGTGAGCATCGGCGCTGTCACCTGGCCGCTGCTACGCCGCGCCGGCTATCCCCCGGAGAGGGCCGGCGGCATGCTGGCCGCAGCCGGTGTGGGTGCGATCCTCTCCCCGCCCACCCTGGGTGCGGCGGCGTTCATCATCGCCGAATACCTGGGCGTCTCGTACCTACAGGTGCTGGGCTGGGCCACGGTGCCGACGGTGCTCTACTACCTCGGCATCCTGCTCTCCGTGGAGATCGACGCTCGCCGTTCCGGCGTCCGTCCGGTGGTGATCGACGTCGGTTCGCCCTGGCGTCTGCTGACCCGCTTCGGCTACCACTTCGCCTCGCTGATCGCCATCATCGTGTTCCTCGCTGTCGGCGTGTCCGCGACGAGGGCTGTCGTCTTCGCCACCGTCCTCGCCGCCGCGCTGTCCTTCCTGGACCGTGCGCACCGGCTCACTCCGGCGCGGCTCGTGACCGCGCTCGTCACCGGTGTACGCGGCGTGCTCGCGGTGACGGCGGTCTGCGCCGCCGCCGGCATCATCACGGCGACCACCACGAAGACCGGTCTCGGGCCGCAGGCGGCGGCGCTGCTGATCGGCGGCGCCAAGGCGGCCACCTCGGATCCGACGTTGGTGCTGGTGCTCACCGCGCTGCTCGCCGCCGTAGCGCTCAGCCTGTTGGGTCTGGCCGTGCCGGTCACCGCCTCGTTCGTGATCGGTTGGGTGATCGTCGGTCCGGCCCTGCTCGACCTGGGCGTGACCGCGCCCGCCGCGGCGATGTTCGTCTTCTACTTCGCGGTCCTGTCCGAGGTGTCCCCGCCGACCGCGCTCGCCGCGGTGGCCGCCGCCGCGGTCACCGGCGGCCGGCTGGTGCCGACCATGTGGCAGACCCTGCGGTACGCGCTGCCTGCCTACCTGACCCCGATCGCGTTCGTCATCACGCCGGCCGGGCTGGGTCTGCTGGGTATCGGTGGCGTCCAGCGGATCGCCTTCGCCGCCGTGGTCACCGCGCTCAGCGTGGCGGTGCTCGCCGTCGCCGCCGGTGGCTGGTTGCCCGGTGTGGGCCCTGCCGGCGCACCGGAGCGCGTGCTCGGTGCCCTCGCTGGCGTCACGTTGCTCTGGCTCGAACCCGTGCCTGTCACGGTCGGCGTCGCACTGGCCGCCGTCGCGGCGGCGGGTGTGTTCGTCCGACGCGGATCCACCGGTCGCCCAACGTCCGGATCACCAGCCAGCCCTGTGGAGGAAAAACTGTGAGACGAATCGACGTACGGCTCGCGGCGGGCCTGAGCCTGCTCGCCATCGTCACGGTCGGCGCCACGGGTTGCGGCGGTCAGCAAGGCGGCGCGGACAAGGACGACGCGGCCAGCGAGGTCACCTGCGAGGTGACCCGGGAGACTCGCGTCGGCATTGCCACCGGCAACGCGACAGGCGTCTACTACGTGGTCGGCAATGCCCTGGCCGGGCAGTTGTCCGAGGCGACCGGCGGCAAGCTCACCGGCACCGCCGCCGAGACCGGTGCGTCGGTGCAAAACGTCGAGCAGCTGGTCAATGGGCAGTACGACGTGGCGTTCTCGCTGTTCGACACGGCGGTCAACGCGGTCGAGGGCAAGGGCAGCTTCAGCGCGCCGCAGCCGGTCGAGGCGCTCGCGCGCATCTACGACAACTACACCCAGGTGGTGGTCCGCAAAGACTCTGGGATCACGTCGGTGGCTGACATGCGCGGCAAGAGGATCTCCACCGGCTCCCCGAAGTCCGGAACGGAGGTGATCGCCAACCGGCTGCTGCAGGCCGCCGGCCTCGACCCTGCCAAGGACATCCGGGCACAGCGGCTGGACCTGACCAAGACGGTCGAGGGGATCAAGGACGGCAGCGTCGACGGTCTCTTCTGGTCCGGCGGTCTGCCCACCGGGGGCCTGACCGACCTGTTCACCACCGCCGGCGACTCGGTGAAGTTCGTCGACATCGCGCCGTTGCTGCCGAAGATGACCGCGTCGAGCCCCGGCTACCAGGAAGGCACTATCGGGCGGGACGCGTACGGGACGGCAGCCGACACCCGGACAATCGTCGTGCCGAATGTGCTGTTGGTCCGCAAGGACCTGGACGCCAATGTCGCCTGCGCGATCACCCGGACGGTGTTCGAAAAGCGCGACGCCCTGGCCCAGGCCAACCCGGCGGCCAAGGGGATCTCGCTGGAAAAGGCCCGCAGGACCCTGCCGGTGCCGCTGCACCGCGGCGCGGAGAAGGCGCTGACGGATCTCGGCGCCAACTGACCCAACCGGTCAGAGATCGGCCGGCGCGGTGGCGGCACGGGCCGCACCGACCAGACGGTCGGTCTCGACGAGCAGGGCCTCGTCGTCCGCGGGGGTGCCGGGGTCGAGTCGGACCGTCCAGGTCAGACCGTCGGCCCCGGCCACGCGGCGGGCCGCGACCCGCGCCGCGCCGCCGGGCAGTCGGTGGTGCTCGGTGTACGCGACCGAGCGGGTCACCCGCGCCCGCACCTGGTGCGGCAGCTCGCCCGGGTCGAGCAGGAGGTACGTCTCGGCCGTGCCGTCGACGACCACCGTGTAGTCGTCGCGGTCGACGACGGTCTCGGCGAGCGTGACTGTCAACTCCCGACCTGACCACACCGCCTTGAGGATGTCGTGCCAGCCGATACGGTCACCCCGGCCGGGCAGCCACAGCCCGAGGTTGCTGGCCACCACCACGCCGTCGCCCTCGCCGTTGCCCACCGCCGCCCAGGCGAGCACCCGCTCGTCGCGGACCAGCGGCGGCCGGTCCGCCGGAGGCAGTTTCGGCTTACGACTGAACAGTCCCATCACAGCCCTCCCGCGGCCTGCTCGCGCAGCGCCCGGGCGTGCTGCTCCAGCGACAGCAGCTCGCCGAAGGCGGCGAAGTATTCGTCCTTGTTGTTGACCGGGTTGATCCGCTGGATCCGCGACTTGAGATCCCGGATCCGGGCGGTCACCGACCCGAACTGCACCCGCGCCATGGTGATCGACACGTAGCGGGGGTCCGGCTCGCCATCGATCCGCAGCGGCTCCACCGCCAACTCGCCGACAAGCGCCGCCGACGCCAGGTCGTCGCAGGCGTCGCGGACCGACTCGATCCAGACCGCGCCGCCGGTCGCCGACACGACACCACCGGCGGCTGCGATTGCCGTACGCACCGCCACGTGTACCGGGTGCCGGTATTCGGTCGCCTCGACAGCGTCGAACATCGGCCCGGCCAGCACCGGCTGTTGGAGGGCGAGCTTCAGCGCCTCCCGCTCGACCATCGACTGCGGGCTGTCCACAGCAGATTCGGGGCGGGCCTGTGCGGGGCGGGCCGCAGGCGCGGAGTCACGGGCACCGGGTGGCGGGGCGTTGGCGGCGGCAAGCACCGCCCGCTGCACCGGTTCGATCTCCATACCGAGATCCATGGCGAGCTTGCGGACGTACTCGGGACGCTTTTCCCGGTCCTTGAGTTGCGCGACAAGCGGCGCGGCCCGGCGCATGGCCTCGACCCGGCCGTCGACGGTGTCCAGGTCGTAGCGGCTGATCACGTGCCGCAGGGCGAAGTCGACGAGCGGCTCACGGCGGGCGACCAGGTCCCGCACGGCCAGGTCGCCCTTGGCCAGCCGCAGCTCACACGGGTCCATGTTGTCGGGGCTGACGGCGATGAACGTCCGGCCGACGAAGCGCTGGTCGTCGGAGAAGGCGCGCAGCGCGGCCTTCTGCCCGGCGGCGTCCCCATCGAAGGTAAAGATGATCTCGCCGGCCACCGAGTCGGTGTCCAGCAGGAGCCGGCGCAGCACACCGATGTGGTCCGCGCCGAAGGCGGTGCCGCAGGTCGCGACGGCTGTGGTCACGCCGGCCAGGTGGCAGGCCATCACGTCGGTGTAGCCCTCGACGATCACCGCCCGGCCCTGCTTGGCGATCTCCCGCTTGGCCTGGTCGATGCCGTAGAGCACGTGCGACTTCTTGTAGATCGGCGTCTCGGGGGTGTTCAGGTATTTCGGGCCGTCGTCGTCGTCGAAGAGCTTGCGCGCGCCGAAACCGATGACGTCGCCGGTGAGGTCGCGGATCGGCCAGAGCAGCCGGCGGCGGAACCGGTCGATGAGCGTGCCGGAGCGGGACTCGCGGGACAGCCCGGCGGTCACCAACTCCTGGTGCGTGAAGCCCTGCTGGCGCAGGTGCTTGGTGAGCAGGTCCCACGCTTCGGGCGCGAAGCCGCAGCCGTAGCGCTCGGCGGCGGCCCGGTCGAAGCCCCGCTGGGCCAGGAACTCCCGGGCCGGCCGGGCACCTGCCGTGCTGAGCTGGGCCCGATAGAACTCGACGGCTGCGGCGTGCGCGGCGACCAGGCGCTGCCGCTGGCCCTGCTGGGGGCGCGGGCGCGGGGTGTTGCCGTCGTCCTGGACGTAGCGCAGTTGGATGCCGGCGCGCCCGGCAAGCCGCTCCACGGACTCGACGAAGCTGAGGTGCTCGGCGTCCATCAGGAACTTGATCGCGTCGCCGCCCGCCCCGCAGCCGAAGCAGTACCAGACGTTGCGGGCCGGCGAGACGTTGAACGACGGGCTCTTCTCGTCGTGGAACGGGCACAGGCCCTTGAGGTTGCCGCCGCCGGCCGACTTCAGGGTGACCGTCTCGGAGATCACGTCCGAGATCGAGGTGCGTTCCCGGACCAGTGCGATGTCCTCGTCCCGGATCCGCCCAGCCATGCGCCACCCCCTCCGCGTACATCCTGCCCTGCGGGACTGACGACGCACCGAGCGGGGGACGGTCGGGCAGACCGGTCCGGCTCGTCTCGCCGGCTGCCTCAGGCGGCGGTCGGCTCCTCGGCGGCCACCTGGCGGTTCCAGTCCGACTTCGTGGAGCGCCAGCCCTCGTCGTCCATGCCGCGCCGCCAGTAGCCGGAGATGGACAGCTGGCTGGCCGGTACGCCGCGTTCGGCGCGCAGCAGTCGGCGCAACTCCCTGACGAATGTCGCCTCGCCGTGCACGAAGGCGTGCACCTGGCCCGGCGGGAACTCCAGCGCCCGGACCGCCGCCACCAGCGCCTCGCCCACCGGGCGGTCGCCCCGGTGCAGCCAGGTCAGCTCGACCGCGCCCGGGCTCAGCAGCTTCTGCTCGTCGGCCGGGTCGGCGATCTCCACGAAGACGTGGGCCGGCGCGCCGAACGGCAGCCGCTCCAGGGCGGCGGCGATGGCCGGCAGTGCGCTCTCGTCGCCGACCAGGAGGTGCCAGTCCGCGTCCGGGCTCGGCGCGTACGCCCCGCCCGGCCCGACGAAGTGCACCGGGTCGCCCGGCCGCAGCGCGGCGGCCCACGGTCCTCCCAGCCCTTCGTCGCCGTGGTGCACGACGTCCACGGTGAGCTCCCCGGCCACGGGATCCCAGCGCCGCACGGTGTACGCGCGCAGCCGGGGCCAGTGTTGCGCGGGCAGGTCCCGGCGGATCGCGGCAAGGTCCAGCGGCCGGGGGTATTCCACCCCGGGCACCGGAAACACGATCTTGATGTAGTGATCGGTGTGCTCGCCGACCGGCAGACCCGCCAACTCATCTCCGCCGAGGACGAGCCGGATCAGGTGCGGGGTGGGCCGCTCGATGCGCAGCACCCGAACCGAGGTGACGTTCCTGGGGCGTTCTGACATGTTGCTTAGGCTAGCCTAAGTAGCTGCGTTGTCCACCGCTGGCGTTCTCCCCGCGACGAGCCGGGTGTGCCAGGCCACCGCCGCCGGGTCGGTGAGCGACGCGACCTGATCGATCACCACACGCAGCCGGGCGGCGTCGTCGGACGCGGCCCGCCACAGCGGGGCGAAGACCGGGTCGAGCCCGTCCGGCGCCCGCCGCACCAGTGCGGCCACCAGTTCCGCGAGCATCGTGCGCTGCCCCTCGTAGCGACCCCGGAAGCCGGTACGGCGCATCACGTAGCGCAGGGCGATGCCCTTGAGCAGCGCGCACTGTGCCCGTACCAGCCTCGGCACCACCAGGTCGGCGGCGTAACGGCGGTGCGGGCCGGGGCCGAACCGCTCCTCGGTGGCGGTCACCGCCGCCGACACGAACCGGCCGGTCAGGCCGCTCGTGGTGGTCTTCAACGCCACCTGGGCGCGGTGGCTGCCGTCGTACCCGGCGAGCGGGGCGAGCAGCGGGTCGGCCAGCAGTTCGACAAGCACCTCGGCAAGGTCGTCCGCGGGCTCCGAGGAGTAGGCGGTGGCCACGTCGGCGCAGAGCGCGGCACGCTCGTCGGCGTCGGTGAGCAGCGGGCGCAGCGTGACGTACC
This sequence comes from Micromonospora sp. NRRL B-16802, assembly GCF_001279555.1. Classification (NCBI taxonomy): domain Bacteria; kingdom Bacillati; phylum Actinomycetota; class Actinomycetes; order Micromonosporales; family Micromonosporaceae; genus Micromonospora; species Micromonospora sp. NRRL B-16802. The sequence goes on from NZ_LGEB01000049.1 coordinate 122,315, forward strand.
CGCCGTGGATGCCGTCCTCCACGTCGTGCACCGAGTACGCGACGTCGTCGGCCCAGTCCATCACCTGCGCCTCAAGGCAGCGCCGGTCGCCGGGCGCGCCAGCTCGGATCCAGTCGAAGACCGCCGTGTCGTCGGCGTACACCCCGAATTTGCGCTGCCCGGGGCGGCGCGGCCAGGGGTACTTTCCGATCGCGTCCAGCGACGCGCGGGTCAGGTTGAGCCCGGCGGACGAGCCGTCCGGGGCGAGCACCTTCGCCTCAAGCCGGGTCAGCACCCGCAGGGTCTGCGCGTTGCCCTCGAAGCCGCCGCAGGGCGTGGCGAGCAGGTCCAGCGCGGCCTCGCCGTTGTGCCCGAACGGAGGGTGCCCGAGGTCGTGGGCCAGCCCGGCGACGTCCACCACGTCCGGGTCGCAGCCCAGCCGGGCGCCCATCTCCCGGGCGATCTGGGCCACCTCAAGGGAGTGCGTCAACCGGGTACGCAGGAAGTCGTCACTGCCGGCGGTGTGCACCTGGGTCTTGGTGGCGAGTCGACGGAACGCTGCCGAGTGCAGCACCCTGGCCCGGTCACGCTCGTACGGTGAACGGCGATGCCCGGTGTCCTTGGGTGGCTCCTCGACCAGTCGGGACTGCGGGTCTCCCAACCCCGGCTCACTCCTTGCGCTGACGGAGGACACAGAACTCGTTGCCCTCCGGGTCGGCCAGCACCGTCCACTCGACGTCGCCCTGGCCGATGTCGACGTGCCGGGCGCCCATGTCGACAAGCCGCTCGACCTCGGCCTCCTGGTCGGCGGGGCGCAGGTCGAGGTGCAGCCGGTTCTTGTGCTCCTTGCCGCCGACCGCCGGCACGAAGACCAGGCCGGGGAGACGGTCGGCGCTCTGCCGGATCTCCACCTCGTCCGGCTTGTCGGTGACGACCTGATAGCCGAGCGCCTCGGCCCACCAGCGGGCCAGCCGGCCCGGATCGCGGGCGTCGATGGTCAGGCTCTCCCAGACGCTGGTCATTCAGTCACCTTTCCCAGTCGACGGCGAACGCAATCAGCCGCATGTGAGGGAGCTAGATTACGCCCGCCGATGCGCCTCGGCGTGACCGCGATGGGGAGACGTCCGGGGTGCAGGCGGCGGCCCGCCCCGAGCCGCCGCCTGCTCCTCGTCAACGGCTGTCTGAGCCGTCGGTCTCCACAGCCGCCCGGCCGGCTTCCAGGCGCGCCACCGGCACCCGGAACGGTGAGCAGGACACGTAGTCCAGGCCGACGGAGTGGAAGAAGTGCACCGAGTCGGGGTCGCCGCCGTGTTCACCGCAGACGCCGAGCTTCAAGCCGGGTCGGGCGGCCCGGCCCTCTTCGGCGGCGATCCGTATCAGCCGGCCGACGCCGTCGCGGTCGATCGACTCGAACGGTGAGATGCCGAAGATGCCCAGCTCCAGGTAGCGCCAGAAGAACGCGCCTTCGACGTCGTCGCGGGAGAAGCCCCAGGCCATCTGGGTGAGGTCGTTGGTGCCGAACGAGAAGAACTCGGCGGCCTCGGCGATCTGGCCGGCAGTCAGCGCCGCCCGGGGCACCTCGATCATGGTGCCGATCAGCACCTCGACGCCGCTGTCCCCGACCACGTCGGCAATGATCTTCTCGGCTTCGGCGCGGACCGTCTCCAGCTCCTGCACGGCACCGACCAGCGGCACCATGATCTCCGGCTTGGCGACCCCACCGCCCCGGGCGCAGCTGACGGCCGCCTCGGCGATGGCCCGCACCTGCATCGCGAACAGACCGGGGATTACCAGACCGAGGCGTACGCCTCGCAGCCCGAGCATCGGGTTCTCCTCGTGCATCCGCCGGACGGCGGCGAGCAGCGCCTCCTCCTTGGCGACGTCCTCACCGCGCTCCTGAGCGACCGCGACGTTCACTGCGAGTTGCTCCAGCGGCGGCAGGAACTCGTGCAGCGGCGGGTCGATCAGCCGGACGGTGACCGGCAGGCCGTCCATCTCGCGGAAGATCTCCTCGAAGTCGGCCCGCTGCAACGGCAGCAGCGCGGCGAGCGCCGCCTCCCGCTCGCCCTCGGCGCGGGCCAGGATCAGCCGCTCGACCAGCTCCCGCCGGTCACCGAGGAACATGTGCTCGGTGCGGCACAGCCCGATGCCCTCCGCGCCGAAACGCCGGGCACGGGCGGCGTCCGCGCCGGTGTCGGCGTTCGTCCGGACCGCGAGCCGCCGCTTGCCGTCGGCGTGCGTCATGATCCGGTGTACGGCCCGGACCAGCGCGTTGTCGATGTGCTCGGGGTCGAGGCTGCCCTCGAAGTACTGCACCACCTCCGACGGCATGACCGGGACCTCACCCAGGTACACCTTGCCGGTGGTGCCGTCGATGGACACGACGTCGCCCTCGCTGACGGTCTGCCCGGCCACTGTGAACCGCTTCGCCGGCACGTTGACGTCGATATCGTCGGCACCGGAGACACAGGTCTTGCCCATTCCCCGGGCCACCACCGCGGCGTGGCTGGTCTTGCCGCCGCGCGAGGTGAGGATGCCCTTGGCGGCAATCATGCCGTTCAGGTCGTCCGGGTTGGTCTCGCGGCGGACCAGGATCACCGACTCACCTTCGGCGGCCATCTCGACGGCACGGGCGGAGGTGAAGACGACCTTGCCGGACGCCGCACCCGGCGACGCGCCGATGCCCTTCGCGACCGCCTCGAACTCGTGGTCGAGCTGGAAGCGGGGGAACATGAGTTGCGCGAGCTGCGCGCCGTTGACGCGGTGCAGCGCCTCGTCCAGGTCGATCAGACCCTCGTCCACGAGCTGCCCGGCGATGACGAACGCGGCGGCGGCCGTGCGCTTGCCGACCCGGGTCTGCAACATCCACAGCTTGCCGCGCTCGATTGTGAACTCGATGTCGCAGAGGTCCTTGTAGTGCTCCTCCAGCCGCGCCATGATCCCGAGCAGCTCGTCGTAGGACGCCTTGTCGAGCTGCTCCAGATCCTGAAGCGGCACTGTGTTGCGGATGCCGGCGACGACGTCCTCGCCCTGGGCGTTCGCCAGGTAGTCGCCGTAGATGCCCTGCGCCCCGCTGCCCGGGTCGCGGGTGAACGCCACGCCGGTGCCGGAGTCGGGGCCGAGGTTGCCGAAGACCATCGTCACCACGTTCACAGCGGTGCCGAGGTCGGCCGGGATGCGCTCCTGGCGGCGGTAGAGCACCGCGCGCTCGGCGTTCCACGACTCGAAGACCGCCCGGATGGCGAGGTCGAGCTGTTCGCGCGGCTGCTGCGGGAACTCCCGTCCGGTGTGCTTCAGGAAGATCTTCTTGTACGCGTCGACAAGTCCCCGCAGGTCGTCGGCGTCCAGGTCCAGGTCGTCGTGGGTGCCCTTGACGGCCTTGGCGTCGTCAAGCGCCTGCTCGAACTCCTCGCCCGGCACCTCGCATACGGTCTTGCCGAACATCTGGATGAGTCGCCGGTAGGAGTCCCAGGCGAACCGGTCGTTGCCTCCCGCCTGGGCGGACAGACCGACGACGCTCTCGTCGTTGAGGCCGACGTTCAGGACGGTCTCCATCATGCCGGGCATGGAGAACTTGGCGCCCGATCGGACCGACACCAGCAGCGGGTCCTGCGGGTCGCCGAGGCGCTTGCCCATCGCGCGCTCCAGCGACTCCAGGTGCCGCTCGATCTGACCGGCGAGGCCGTCCGGCTCCCGGCCGGTGGCGAGGTACGCCTGGCATGCCTCGGTCGTGATGGTGAAGCCGGGCGGGACGGGCAGCCCGAGGTTCGTCATCTCGGCGAGGTTCGCGCCCTTACCACCGAGCAGGTCCTTGAGCTCCTTGTTGCCCTCGGAGAAGTCGTAGACGTATTTGTGATCGACGGTCTCTTGCGCTGCCACCAGAGCCTCCCACGCGCGCCGGAATGGACACTTAACGAAGGTTCAGTTTGCTGGTACCCCGGGACGGACCTCCGGTAATCCGGCGTCGACGTCGATCGGTGGGCGAAGGTTAAGCGAACATCGAGCGACCTGGGCCCGTTCGGTGACAATCGGCACAGCTATCACGACTATCCGCGTTCGTACGGGTTGTTGGGAACGCTTCCATGCGCACGATCACGCATTCCGACCTGTCGCCGTACCCTTGACGACAACGCCAGCCGGTGAACCTCACTTTTGCCATAACCGACGCGAATACACCCCCGGAGCCGCCGCCGTGTCGACCAACCCCTCCCCCGGCCCCGCCACCACCCCCGAGGTGGCCGGAGCCGCCGGTCCGATCCCGCTGCCGACTCAGGAACCGACCGCCGCCGCGCTGGCCCGGGCTGCCGAGCGGGCCGCCACCGACCTGCTCGCCGCGCCCGCCCCCATCCAGCTCGCCGACGTCGTACCCGCTCCGCGGGACGTGCGGCCGGACCCGGCCGGAAACTGGCGGCTCTCCCCCGACGCGGTCATCGTGGCAAGCACCGAACCCGCCGCGCTGGCCGCCGCCGTCCACCTCGCCGAGCTGCTGCGGCCCGCCACCGGATACCCGCTGCCGGTCACCGACGCCGCCACGCCGCAGGCCGACGACGGCATCGCGCTCGTGCTGGACCAGGCCGTCGGCCTCGGCACGGAGGGCTACCGACTCGACGTCACCACCTCCGGGGTACGCCTCAGCGCCGTCACCGCCACAGGCCTCTTCCACGGCGTGCAGACCCTGCGCCAACTGCTCCCGCCGGCGATCGAGAGCACCGTCCCGGTCACCGAAGCGTGGATCCTGCCCGGCGGGACCATCACCGACACGCCACGCTTCCCGTACCGGGGTGCGATGCTCGACGTGGCGCGGCACTTCTTCGCTGTCGAGGACGTGCTGCGGGTCATCGACCACCTGGCCCGCTACAAGCTCAACCACCTGCACCTGCACCTCACCGACGACCAGGGCTGGCGGATCGCCGTCGACTCCCGCCCGAAGTTGACCACCGTGGGCGGCGCGACCGAGGTCGGTGACGGCCCGGGCGGTTTCTACACGAAGGCCGACTACGCGCGGATCGTCTCCTATGCCGCCGACCGTCACATCACTGTCGTCCCGGAGATCGACCTGCCGGGGCACACCAACTCGGCGCTCGTCGCGTACCCGGAACTGGCACCGGACAAGATCGCACCTCCGCCGTACACAGGCACCGATGTCGGCTTCAGCTACGTCGACCCGACCGACGAGCGGACGTACGACTTCGTCGCCGACGTGTTCGGCGAACTGGCCGCCATCACACCCGGGCGGTTGCTGCACATCGGCGGCGACGAGGCGTTCAAGGTCAAGGGCGAGCTCTACACCGGTTTCGTCGAGCGGGTCCAGCGCATCGTGGCCGAGCTCGGAAAGACAGTGGTCGGCTGGCACCAGGTCGCACCTGCCGCCCACGTCGACGGGCGGGTCCTCCAGTGGTGGGGCACCAACGGCGAGGACCCCACGACCGCCGACGCGGTCCGCCGAGGCGCCCGGCTGGTCATCTCCCCTGGCAACCACGCATACCTCGACATGAAGTACGCGCCGGACACCCCGATCGGACACGACTGGGCCGGCCTGATCGACGTACGCAAGGCTTACGACTGGGATCCGGGCACGCACGTCGCCGACGTACCCGAGGAGGCGGTGCTCGGCGTGGAGGCACCGCTCTGGACCGAATCGGTCACCTCCCTCGCGGAGATCGAACTGCTGCTCCTACCCCGACTCCCGGCGATCGCCGAGCTGGGCTGGTCACCCCGCGCGACGCACGACTGGGCCGGGTTCCGTTCGCGGTTGGCTGGGCACGGGCCACGCTGGGCAACCGCCGGCATCACCTTCCACGCCGCACCGGAGATCCCCTGGCCGGCGGTACCCGCCATCCCCCAACAACACGGCGTGCCCCACCCCGACCCGATAATCCCCTGACGGGCGGGGCGTCCGGTTTCACCGCGTCCGCCGCACCCTCAGACGGGGCGTCCGGTTTCGGCGTGGCCGTCGCACGCTCGGGCGGGGCGTCCGGTTTCGGCGTGGCCGTCGCACGCTCGTCGGGCGCACGGTAGACGCCCAGAATAGGCATTTCAGGCAGTCGCGGGTTGATCGACTCGGGTTCCTTTGATATCGAGGTGTCCGGGTCGCGCGGATACCCCGGTTTCCATGAAGCCGAGTCGATCACACCCGTCTGGGCCGACTGTCGGGGCAATGCTGGGTGTTATGTCTGGTATCGGCTCGGCTGCGGCGTGGTCGGGGGCACTCTGGCGGCGGAATGATGGGCCGGGCCGGGTGGTTGTACAGGGGGTAACCGACGACAGGTCGCGGCCCCGCTGGCTCGACGGTCCCCCGGTATCCGGGAACACCCGCCCGGCCGCCACGGTTACATCCCCCCGGACGACCCGAGCGGCCTCCCGTGGCTGTCGGGCAGGTCCCCCGGAGCGCGGTGGAATGAGTCGCCGGCCCGGCTGGTTACATCCCTGGACCACCCCGAGCAGGCAGAGCCGCCGGGTGAGATCCCTGGAACTTCTTCCCCCTGCTCGCGCGCACCGTCC
>NZ_LGEB01000050.1:0-117188 GCF_001279555.1 Micromonospora sp. NRRL B-16802
CCACAAACGACATCTACGTCGCCCTCTCCACCGGCACCGGATTCGCCCCCAGCACCAAATGGCACGACCACTTCGGCCTCAACGGCGAAACCACCCTCTAATCCCGACAGACCGCCAGGAGGATCCATGGATCACCACCCCGTGAGCAGGCGACGACTCCTCACCGGCGCTGCCGGCGTCGCCGCGGCCGGTGCCCTCGCCGGTGCCTTCTCCGCGCCGACCTCGGCAAGCGCCGCAGGCAACGGGTACGGCCTGCGCATCGTCGCGCGGAACGAGAACGGCGGCCGGTTGCAGTACTACCGGTTCGCCACCGACGCCATCGAGTGGGACCCCGCGGTCAACGTGCTGCTGCCGGACGGCTACCACACCAGCGGCAAGCGATACCCGGTGCTCTACCTGCTGCACGGCGGCAACGCCGACTTCCGCACCTTCCACATGCAGGACAACATCATCAACCTCACCGCCGGCCGGGACATCATCGTCGTCATGCCGGACGCCTCCACCGGCTGGTATTCCAACCCGGTCACCAGCAACACCGGACCCCGCAACTGGGAGACGTTCCACATCGCCCAGTTGCTGCCCTGGATCGATGCCAACTTCCGGACCTTCGCCGAGTACAACGGCCGCGCGGTGGCCGGCTTCTCGATGGGCGGCTTCGGCGCTCTCAAGTACGCCGCGAAGTACTACGGCCATTTCTGCTCGGTGAGTTCCCACTCGGGGCCGGCCAGCCTGCGCCGCGACTTCGGTCTCGTCGTGCACTGGGCAAACGCCACATCGGCCGCCCTCGACCTCGGCGGCGGCACCGTCTACGGCGCGCCGCTGTGGGACGAGGCCCGGGTCAGCGCCGACAACCCGGTGCAGCGCATCGAGAGCTACCGCAACAAGCGCATCTTCCTGGCCGCCGGCACCTCACCCGACCCGGTCAACTGGTTCGACACCGTCAACGAGACCCAGGTCCTGGCGGGCCAACGCGAGTTCCGCGGCGCGCTGGCCCAGGCCGGCATCCCGCACGAGTGGCGGGAGGTTCCGGGCGGCCACTACTTCCGTCACGAACTGTTCGTCCAGGATCTCGGCGGCATGCTGGGACGGCTGCGTCGCGCCGGCTGACCCCGTACAGGGCGGTCGCCCGACCCCGTGTAGAGCACAGGCCGCCGTACCCGGAAAGGTACGGCGGCCTGGTCGGCGCGGTGGAGCCTCAGGAGCCGGGTGTGTTGCCGGCGCCCTTGGTGGTGGCAGTGAGGTAGTCGCGGTTGAGCCGGCCGATCGTGTTCAGTGGAATGCCCTTCGGGCAGACCACGGTGCACTCGCCAGCGTTGGTGCAGCCGCCGAAGCCGGCCTCGTCGTGCGCGTCGACCATGCCGATGACCCGGGTGTAGCGCTCCGGCTGGCCCTGCGGCAGCAGTGAGAGCTGGGTGAGCTTGGCGGCAGTGAAGAGCATGCCGGAGCCGTTCGGGCAGGCCGCCACGCAGGCGCCGCAGCCGATGCAGGCGGCCGACTCGAAGGCGGCGTCCGCGTTGGCCTTGGCCACCGGCGTGGAGTGCGCCTCGGGCGCGCTGCCGGTCGGCGCGGTGACGTAGCCACCAGCAGCGATGATCTTGTCGAAGGCGTCCCGGTTGACCACCAGGTCCTTGATGACCGGGAAGGCGCTGGCCCGCCACGGCTCGATGTCGATCGTCTCGCCGTCGGAGAACTGCCGCATGTGCAGCTGACAGGCGGTGGTACCGCGCTGCGGGCCGTGCGCGTCACCGTTGATCATCAGACCGCACATGCCGCAGATGCCCTCGCGACAGTCGTGGTCGAACGCCACCGGGTCCTCGCCGTCGAGGATCAACCGCTCGTTGAGCACGTCGAGCATCTCCAGGAACGACATGTCCGGGGACACGTCGTTGACCGGGTAGGTCACCATCCGACCCTTGTCCTCAGGGCCCTTCTGGCGCCAGATGCGCAGGGTCAGGTTCACTTGTAGCTCCGCTGCGTGGGGTGGACGTATTCGAACTTCAGGTCTTCCTTGTGCAGCACCGACGGCTCGCCGGTGGCGGTGAACTCCCACGCCGCCACGTACGCGAACCGGTCGTCGTCGCGCTGCGCCTCACCGTCGGGCGTCTGGTGCTCGGCCCGGAAGTGGCCGCCGCAGGACTCCTCGCGGTGCAGGGCGTCGATGCACATCAGCTCGGCCAGCTCGAAGAAGTCGGCGACACGGCCGGCCTTCTCCAGCGACTGGTTGAACTCCTCGCCGGTGCCGGACACCTTGACCCGCTGCCAGAACTGCTCGCGCAGGGCGCGGATCTCGTCGATCGCCTTGCGCAGGCCGGCCTCACTGCGCTCCATGCCGCAGTGCTCCCACATGATCTGGCCCAGCTCCCGGTGGAACGAGTCCACCGTCCGGTCGCCGTTGACCCCCAGCAGCCGCTGGATGCGGTCCTCGACGTCGGTGCGCGCCTCCACCGCCGCCGGGTGGCTGGCGTCGACCTTCTCCAGCGGGCCGGAGGCCAGGTAGTTGGCGAGCGTGGTGGGCAGCACGAAGTAGCCGTCGGCGAGGCCCTGCATCAGCGCGGACGCGCCGAGCCGGTTCGCGCCGTGGTCGGAGAAGTTCGCCTCCCCGATCACGAACAGGCCCGGGATGCTCGACTGGAGGTCGTAGTCGACCCACAGGCCACCCATCGTGTAGTGCACGGCGGGGTAGATCCGCATCGGCACCTCGTACGGGTCCTCGCCGGTGATCCGCTCGTACATCTCGAAGAGGTTGCCGTACTTGGCCTCGATGGCCTTGCGGCCCAGGCGGTTGATCGCGTCGGCGAAGTCGAGGTAGACGCCGAGCTTCGTCGGTCCCACGCCCCGACCCTCGTCGCAGACGTTCTTGGCGGCACGGGAGGCGATGTCGCGGGGGACCAGGTTGCCGAAGGAGGGGTAGATCCGCTCCAGGTAGTAGTCCCGCTCGTTCTCGGGGATGTCCTTCGGGCTGCGGTCGTCGCCCTTTGTCTTCGGCACCCAGACCCGGCCGTCGTTGCGCAGCGACTCGCTCATCAGGGTCAGCTTCGACTGGTGGTCGCCGGAGACCGGGATGCAGGTCGGGTGGATCTGCGTGTAGCAGGGGTTGGCGAAGTACGCGCCCTTGCGGTGCGCCCGCCAGGTGGCGGTGACGTTGCAGCCCTTGGCGTTCGTGGAGAGGTAGAAGACGTTGCCGTAACCGCCGGAGGCGAGCACGACGGCGTCGGCCATCTCGGTGGTGATCTCGCCGGTGACCATGTCCCGGACGACGATGCCCCGGGCCTTGCCGTCGATGACGACAAGCTCCAGCATCTCGTGCCGGGCGTTCATCTCCACGTTGCCCAGGCCGATCTGCCGCTCCAGGGCCTGGTACGCGCCGAGCAGCAGCTGCTGACCCGTCTGGCCCCGGGCGTAGAAGGTGCGCTGCACCTGGGCGCCACCGAAGGAGCGGGTGTCCAGCAGGCCGCCGTACTCGCGGGCGAACGGCACGCCCTGGGCGACGCACTGGTCGATGATGTTCACCGACACCTCGGCGAGCCGGTGCACGTTCGACTCCCGGGAGCGGAAGTCGCCGCCCTTGACGGTGTCGTAGAACAGCCGGTGCACCGAGTCGCCGTCGTTGCGGTAGTTCTTCGCGGCGTTGATGCCGCCCTGCGCCGCGATCGAGTGCGCCCGACGCGGGCTGTCCTGGTAGCAGTAGGACTTGACGTGGTAGCCCTGCTCGGCCAGCGTGGCGGCGGCGGACCCGCCGGCCAGGCCGGTGCCGACCACGATCACCGTCATCTTGCGGCGGTTGGCCGGGTTGACGAGCTTGGCCTCGAAGCGGCGGGTCTCCCAGCGCTTGTCGATCGGGCCGTCGGGAGCCCTGGTGTCGGCGATCGGGTCGCCCTCGGTGAAGAGTTCCATGTCAGGACACCAATCCGGTGAGAACGGCGAACGGGACCACCAGGTATCCGGCGCAGAGCGCCACGGAGAAGACCAGCGCGGCGTTGCGCGCCCGACGCTCACCTCGCGGCGTCTGCTGGCCGAGGCTGCGGAACGCGCTGAAGGCGCCGTGGCGCAGGTGGAAGCCGAGCGTGACGATCGCCAGGGTGTAGAAGAGCGTGACGTACCAGCGCTCCGGCGCGAAGTCGGCGACGACGTTGCCGAACGGCTTGGTGGGGTCGCCGACCGGGTTGAGCGTGCCGGTGGTCAGGTCCAGGATGTGGTAGATCACGAAGAGCAGGATGATCACCCCGCCCCACCGCATCGTGCGGGCCGCGTAGCTGCCCCGGACCTTCTTACGGTGGGCGTAGCGCACCGGGCGGGCGGCGCGGGCACGCAGCGCCAGCACCGTCGCGGCCCAGATGTGGCCGACGGCGGCCACCACCAGCCCGATGCGCATGATCCACAGGAACCACACACCGGGCAGCAGCGGCTTTCCGATGTCGCGCAGCCAGTGCGCGTAGCTGTCGAACGAGGATGCCCCCGCGAAGACCTTCAGGTTCCCGAGCATGTGCGCGATCAGGAACAGCACCAGCACAATGCCCGTCACCGCCATGACGGCCTTGAGACCGACGTTCGTGCGGATGGGCGACCGAGTTTTCGTCATGACCACGTGACCGACGCTAGGAGCACTTCAATCAGTCGTCCAATGCATCAAACTCGTAGTGTTGATAGCCGTAGGCTATGTAGATGCAGCTCCATCAGCTCCGGTACTTCGTCGCGGTGGCCGAAGTACGACATTTCACCCAAGCCGCCGACCTGGTAGGCATCACTCAGCCTTCTCTCAGTAAGCAAATTCACGCTCTGGAAACCGACCTCGGCGCCCCCCTCTTCGAGCGGGTAAGGGGAAACATCACACTGACCGCGGCCGGTGAGGTGCTGCTGCCGTTGGCGACCCGCATCCTCGCCGACGTGGAGACCGCCACCCGCGAGGTGCAGGAGCTGGTCGGGCTCCGGCGGGGCCGCGTGCGGCTGGGCGCCACCCCGAGCCTGGCCACCTCGCTCGCCCCGCCTGTGCTCCGCCGGTTCCGGGACGCCCACCCCACAGTCGACCTGCGCGTCGAGGAGGGCGGCTCCCAGGACCTGGTCCGCGACCTGCTCCGCGGTGACCTTGACCTGGCACTGATCATCATGCCGGCCCAGGGCGCGGACCCGGGCCTGCGCGTCGACCCGATCCTGCGGGAGAGCCTCGTGGTGGCCTCGGTGCACGAGGTGCCGACCGCTTCGGCGACCGGCGAGCTGCACATCACCGACCTGCGCGACCAGCCGATGGTGATGTTCCGGGAGGGCTACGACCTGCGCGACGCCACCATCCAGGCGTGCCGCGAGGCCGGCTTCGAGCCGACCTTCGCTGTCGACGGCGGCGAGATGGACGCCGTCCTCAGCTTCGTCGAGGCCGGGCTCGGCATCGCGCTGGTGCCGGGCATCGTGCTGGCCCGCCGCCCCGGGGTACGGATCACCCCACTGGCCCCGCCCGGGGTGCGACGGACCATCGCGGTGGCCCGCCGGAAGGACGTGGTGCCCACCCACGCCGGGCGGGAGCTGCGCCGGATCCTGCTCGACTACATCCAGTCCGCTATCGACCGCGACGACCTGCCGCCGGGCGTCGACCCGCGCTGACCCGCGAGGTCAGCGGCCCTCGGCGTCGTCCATGGCCCGGTAGATCCGCTGCTCCGAGACCGGGTACGGAGTGCCCAACGCCTGCGCGAAGACGTTCACCCGCAACTCCTCGATCATCCAGCGGATCTGGCGGACGGCGGCCTCCTGCCGGCGCGCGGGCGGCAGCGCGGCGAGCAGATCGTCGTACTCCTTCTGCACCACAGCGATCCGGTCCTGTTGCTGACGGTCGCGCTGCGGGTTGCCGCCGAGGCGGTCCATCCGGCGCTCGATGGCGGTCAGGTAGCGCAGCAGGTCGGGCAGGCGGGCGTACCCGGTCTCGGTGATGAACCCGGCGTGCACCAGGCCGGCGAGCTGCTTGCGGATGTCCGCCAACGCCGCCACCACGGCGAGGTTGCGGGTGGCGCCGAGCCGCTGCTCGACGGTGTACGCGGCGGCGAGGACCCTGCGCACCCGGTCCATCACCTCGACCACCGTGTCGACCAGGTCCGCCCGGACCTTCTCGCGCAACGCGGCGAAGCCCTCGGCGTCCCACGCCGGTCCACCGGCATCGCCGATCAGCCGGTCGATGGCAGCGCCCGCCGCGTCCTCGATCAGTTGCTGCACACCGCCGTGCGGGTTGCGGCTCAGCGCCAGCTTCGCCTCGTTGCTCAGCCGACCCTGGAGGAACCGGGCCGGGGAGGGCACTGTGAGCCGCAGCAGCCGCCGGGTGCCCGCCCACTGCGCCGCCTCCGCCTCGGCGGGGGAGTCGAACACCCGTACCCCGACCGTGGCGCCCTCGTCGACGAGCGCCGGATAGGCGGTCACCGCGTAGCCGGCGCGGACCTGTTCGATGGTCCGTGGCAGTGTGCCGATGCTCCACTCGCGCAGCCCGGTACGGGCCACCTCCGGCGCGGCGGCGGCCACCACCTGGCGTACCTCCTGGCGGAGTTGACGTTGCAGGGCCGGCAGATCCTTGCCCTCGGCGACCGGCTTCTCGTCGTCGCCCAGCACCCGGAACGTGACCCGCAGGTGGGCGGGCAGCTTCGCCGGCTCCCAGGCGTCCCGGGGCACTGTCACCCCGGTCATTCGCCGTAGTTGCCGGGTGAGCGCGTCAAGCAGCGGCTCCTCGCCCGGGGTGATCGCCGCCAGGGCGGCCCGCGCGAAGTCCGGCACCGGCACGAAGTTGCGGCGGATCGGCTTGGGCAGCGCGCGGATCAGCGCTATGACAAGCTCCTCGCGCAGCCCCGGCACCTGCCAGTCGAAGCTCTCCGCCGGCACCTGGTTGAGCAGCGGCAGCGGGATGTCCACTGTGACGCCGTCAGTGGGGGTGCCCGGCTCGAACCGGTAGGTCAGCGGCAGGGTCACCCCTTCGGCCTGCCACTCGTCCGGGTAGTCGCCCTCGTCCACCCCCGCCTTGCCGTCGTTTACCAGCAGGTCGCGGGTGAACGTGAGCAGCTCGGGCTGCTCCCGGCGGGTCTTCTTCCACCAGGTGTCGAAGTGCCGGCCGGAGACCACGTCGGCCGGGATCCGCTGGTCGTAGAAGCCGAAGATGGTCTCGTCGTCGACAAGGATGTCCCGGCGTCGGGCGCGGCTCTCCAACTCCTCGATCTCGCCGAGCAGGCGCTTGTTGTCGGCCCAGAAATGGTGGTGGGTCTGCCAGTCGCCCTCGACGAGCGCGTGCCTGATGAACAGCTCCCGGCTCAGCGCCGGGTCGATCCGCCCGAAGTTGACCTTGCGCGAGCTGACCAGCGGAACGCCGTACAGGGTGACCTTCTCGTAGGCCATCACCGCGGCCTGATTCTTCTCCCAGTGCGGCTCGCTGTAGCTGCGCTTGACCAGGTGCTGCGCGAGCGGCTCGACCCACTCCGGCTCGACCCGGCCGGCGATCCGACCCCACAGCCGCGACGTCTCCACCAGCTCGGCGGCCATCACCCAGCGCGGCGGCTTCTTGAACAGCGCCGAGCCGGGAAAGAGCGCGAACTTCGCGCCCCGGGCACCGAGGTACTCGTGCTTCTGGGCGTCCTTCAGGCCGATGTGCGACAGCAGGCCGGGCAGCAGCGACTGGTGCACCTTCGGGGTGTCGATCTCCTCCGGCAGGTCGGCCGCGTGCCGAGCCCGGCCGGCGTCCGCCTCACCGGAGGTGTCCCGCGCCGGCCGCCCGCCGCGCCTCTCGCCCTCGGCCGGGGTACGCAGCACCTGGCGCAGTTGACTGACGATGTCCTGCCACTCGCGGACCCGCAGGTAGTTCAGGTACTCCGCCTTGCACATCCGACGGAACGCGCTGGAGGACAACTCCCGCTGCTGCTCGCGCAGGTAGCGCCACAGGTTGAGGTACGCGACGAAGTCCGACTCCTTGTCGGCGAACCGGGCGTGCGCCTGGTCGGCCTGGGCCTGCTTCTCCGCCGGCCGCTCGCGCGGGTCCTGGATGGAGAGCGCGGCGGTGATCACCAGCACCTCGGCAGCGCAGCCGTTGCGCTCGCCCTCGACCACCATCCGGGCCAGCCGCGGGTCGACAGGCAGCTGCGCCAGCCGCCGGCCCAGCGCGGTGAGCCGCTTCGCCGGGTCGGCCTCGGTCGGGTCCAGAGCGCCCAACTCGTGCAGCAGGTTGACGCCGTCGGTGATGTTGCGCTTGTCCGGTGGGTCGATGAACGGGAACGCGGCCAGGTCGCCGAGTCCGATCGCGGTCATCTGGAGGATCACCGACGCCAGGTTGGTACGCAGGATCTCCGGGTCGGTGAACTCCGGCCGCGACAGGAAGTCCTGCTCGTCGTAGAGGCGGATACAGATGCCGTCCGACGTACGCCCGCAGCGCCCCTTGCGCTGGTTGGCCGACGCCTGGGAGACCGGCTCGATCGGCAGCCGCTGCACCTTGAGCCGGCTGGAGTAGCGGGAGATCCGCGCGGTGCCCGGATCCACCACGTACTTGATGCCGGGCACTGTCAGCGAGGTCTCCGCGACGTTCGTGGCGAGCACCACGCGCCGCGAGGTGTGCGCCGCGAAGACGCGGTGCTGCTCGGCGCTGGAGAGCCGCGCGTACAGGGGCAGGATCTCGGTGCCGAGCAGCGACCGTTTCTTCTGCACCAGTTTGGCCAGGGCGTCGGCGGTGTCCCGGATCTCCCGTTCGCCGCTGAGGAAGACCAGGATGTCGCCCGGCCCCTCGGCGGCCAACTCCTCGACGGCGTCGCCGATCGCCTGGATCTGGTCGCGGACGTTCTCCTCGTCACCGTCGCCGTCCTCCTCACCCTCGGCCAGCTCGACAAGCGGCCGGTAGCGCACCTCGACCGGGTAGGTCCGCCCGGACACCTCCACCACCGGCGCCGGTACGCCGTCGGGCTCGTCGGCGGTGGGCGGCCCGGCGAAGTGCCTGGCGAACCGGTCGGTCTCGATGGTGGCCGAGGTGATGATCACCTTGAGGTCGGGTCGTCGGGGCAGCAGCTCCCGCAGGTACCCGAGGATGAAGTCGATGTTGAGGCTGCGCTCGTGGGCCTCGTCGATGATCAACGTGTCGTACTGGCGCAGCATCCGGTCGGTCTGCAACTCGGCCAGCAGGATGCCGTCGGTCATGAGCTTGACCAGGCTGCGCTCGCT
Source organism: Micromonospora sp. NRRL B-16802 (assembly GCF_001279555.1). NCBI lineage: Bacteria > Bacillati > Actinomycetota > Actinomycetes > Micromonosporales > Micromonosporaceae > Micromonospora > Micromonospora sp. NRRL B-16802. The sequence continues at coordinate 9,160 of NZ_LGEB01000050.1, forward strand.
GACCTGGTCGGTGAAACGCACCTTGTAACCGACCACGTCACCCAGCTCGGTGCCCAACTCGTCGGCGATCCGGTCGGCCACCGTCCGGGCCGCCAGCCGCCGGGGCTGCGTGTGCCCGATGAGGCCGTGCACGCCACGCCCCAACTCCAGGCAGATCTTCGGCAGCTGGGTCGTCTTGCCGGAGCCGGTCTCGCCGGCCACGATCACCACCTGGTGATCGCGGATCGCGGCGGCGATGTCGTCCTTGCGCTCGCTGACCGGCAACCCCGCCGGGTACGTGATCACCGGCACCGCCGCGCGCCGGGCGGCGAGCCGCTGCTCGGCCCTTGCCACCTCGGCGGTGATCTCCGCGAGGGCAGCCTCCCGGCGCTGCGGGTCACGCAGCTTGCGGGCACCGTCCAGGCGCCGCTGGAGCCGGCGCTGGTCGCGGAACATCAGGGGAGTGAGGCGGCGGTGCAGCTCGCGTACCGGATCGGTCGCGGCGGCGGCGGCTTGATTCTGCATGTCGTGCCCAAGAATAGGCAGCGCGGCGGCGCAGCGCCCCCGGGTTACCGGCCCGACGGCCGCCCGGCGGGCCGGGGTCGGGCGGGCACGCCGCCGTCTAGAGTTGGCGGCCGACGTCGAGCGCTGGGGGCCGGGATGGAGCTGCGGGACACCGACCGTGCGCTGGTGCAGGCCGCCTCGGCGGTCGCCAAGCTGCGTTGCCGCAGCCAGCGCCACACCGTCGCGTCCGCGGCGCGTACCGCCGACGGGCGGGTCTTCACAGGCGTGAACGTCCACCACGAGACCGGCGGGACCTGTGCCGAGCTTGTCGTCATCGGCACTGCCGCGACGCAGGGCGTCACCGAGTTGGAGACGATCGTCACGGTCGCCGACCGGGGCCGCGAGGTCGTCGCGCCGTGCGAGCGGTGCCAGGCCGTCCTGCGCGACCACTTCCCGTCGCTGCGGGTGATCACCGGCCCGGTGGACGACCTGCGGGTGACCCCGCTGGGCTGAGCCGGTCTGGTCCGGCGGTGGGGTCAGTCGCCGGACGCCGCCTCCAGCATCGACCGGGGCATCGGCACGCCCTCGAACCGTACGTTGCCCTCCGGCACCATCCAGCTCATCACCCGCACGGCCAGCAGGCCGGCCCGTACCGCCGGATCGTTGTGGAACAGCTCGCGGGCCTCGTCCGGGCCGATCGAGAGCACGACGAAGCCCCGCAACCGCTCGTCGTCGCCGGCCAGGAACGGGCCGGCCGCGAGCACGAGGCCCTGCTCCACGAGGCCGGCCTGGTGGGCCAGGTGGGCGTCCCGCAACCGGTCGGCCGCGTCCAGCGGCAGCTCGGGGGCGTCCGCCGGCCGGACCAGGAGTACGACCGTGTGCTGGTCGAATCGCATGAGCCCACCCTAGGCGCGCCAGTCCTCCCGCGCGGGCGTCCGCCCTGGTCAGCCCTCCTCGGATAGACAGGTACCAGTTAGGCCCCCCTCAACGGTTCAGCTAAGGTAAGGCGAACCTAAGCGCGAAACGTGCAGGAGAATCGTGACCACCCTCGCCAGCCGGCCGGCCATGGCCCGCAGCCGGTCCGGCACCCGTACCGGCCGTCGGGTGGCAGTCACCGCCGGAGCCGCGCTCGTGCTGCTGCTCGCCGTACTGGCCAGCTTCGCGCTCGGCAGCCGGCAACTCGGCGTCGACCAGGTGTGGCACGCCCTCGTCGCGCCGGACAGCGGCGACGCCACAGTAATCGTCCGCGAGCTGCGGATGCCGCGTACCGCGCTCGGACTCGCCGTCGGGCTCGCGCTCGCGATGGCCGGCGTGCTGTTCCAGGCGCTCACCCGCAACCCCCTCGCCGAGCCGCGCATCCTCGGCATCAGCGCCGGCGCGTCGTTCGGCGTGGTCCTCGCCATCTCCGTCTTCGGCGTCGGGACCCTCGCCGGGTACGTCTGGTTCGGCATCGCCGGGGCACTCCTCGCCGGCCTGCTGGTCTTCGCCATCGCCGCCCGAGCCCGCGAAGGCGCCAGCCCGGTCACCCTCGCGCTCGTCGGCGCGGCGCTCGACGCCAGTCTCGCCTCCGGGGTGTACGCGCTGCTCAGCATCGACGCCCGCACCTTCGAGGAGTACCGGTTCTGGGTGGTCGGCGGACTCGCCGGCCGCGACCTGACCGTCACCGCCCAACTGCTGCCTTTCGTCGTCGTCGGGCTGGTGCTGGCCGCCGTCGTCGCCCGTGGACTCGACGCGCTGGCCCTCGGCGACGACGTGGCCCGCGGCCTCGGCCACCGCATCGGCCTGGTCCGCCTCGGCGGTGGCCTGGCCGCCGTGCTGCTGACCGGGGCGGCGGTGGCGGCAGCCGGGCCGATCGCCTTCGTGGGGCTCGCCGTGCCGCACCTGGCACGAGCCCTGGTCGGCGCCGACCACCGCTGGACGCTCGCCGTGTCCGCCCTGCTCGGGCCGGCGTTGCTGCTCAGCGCCGATGTCGTCGGCCGGCTCGTCGCCCCACCCGGCGAGATACCGGCCGGGATCGTCACCGCCCTGATCGGCGCGCCGCTGCTGGCGTTCCTGGTCCGTCGCGCCCGGGTGGTGACCGCATGACCACCACCACCCACCGCCCGGCTGACCCCTCTGGTCCGGCTGACTCTTCTGGCCTGCCTGGTCCGGCTGGTGCCCGTGGCGCGCTGCTGCCCGGACGGTCGCTGCTGCGGATCGGCCCGGTCAGCCTCCAGGTGCGCCGCCGCGCGGTACTTGTCGCCGTCGCGCTGACAGTCCTGCTCCTGCTGGCGATGCTGCTGAGCCTCTCGCTGGGCACCCCGTACGTCGCCGCGGGCGACGTCATCCGCTCGCTCTCCGGCGCCGGCACCCCGTACGACCTCGTTGTCCTTGATCTTCGGTTGCCCCGGATCCTGCTGGCCGCTGTGGCCGGCGCGGCCTTCGGTGTGGCCGGCACGCTCATCCAGAGCGTGGCCCGCAACCCCCTCGCGAGCCCCGACGTCATCGGCATCACCCAGGGCGCCGGCCTCGCCGCGACAGTGGCGCTGACCAGCGGGGCCGCCGCGGTCCTCGTGGCACCCAGCGCGCTTGTCGGTGGTCTGGTCGCGGCGGCCCTGCTGTTCGCCCTCGGGGCCCGGCACGGGCTTGCCGCCCAGCGGTTCGTGCTCGCCGGGGTGGCCGTGGCGTTCGCGTTCCGGGCGCTGATCGAGGTGGTCATGCTGACCGCCGACCCGATCGACGGGTTGCGCGCGCAGATCTGGCTGATCGGCACCCTTGCCGGCAAGGGCTGGACCGAGGCCGCCTGGATCGCCGGCACCCTGCTGGTGCTGCTGCCCGTGCTGGCCTGGGCCGGCTGGGCGCTCAACAGCACCGCCCTGGACGACGACACCGCACGAGGCGTCGGGCTGCGGCCGGTGGCCCGCCGGATCGGTCTCGCCAGCACCGGCGTGCTCGTCGCCGCGATGGTCACCGCCCAGGTCGGCGCCGTCGACTTCGTGGCGCTCGTCGCCCCCCAGTTGGCCCGCCGGCTGGTACGCGCCGAACGGCCGCCGCTGGTCTGCGCCGCTCTGCTCGGCGCGCTGCTGCTGGTGCTCGCGGACCTCGCCGGCCGGCGGCTGTTCGCGCCCACCCAACTGCCCGCCGGTGTGCTGACCGCCGCGATCGGCGGTCCGTACCTGATCTTCCTACTGCTGCGCGGACGGCGGCGGCCGTCGTGACGTCGCCCAGCCCGCCGCACAGCACCGAGACGTCGCACGGCACCGTGACGCCGCAACAGACCGTGACGCCTCGAAGGAGTGGTGCGATGCTCTCCACCCGCGACCTGGTCGCAGGCTACGACGAGCGGACCGTGCTCGACGGGCTCAACCTGGACCTGCCCACCGACGCCTTCACCGTCATCGTCGGGCCCAACGCGTGCGGCAAGTCCACCCTGCTGCGCACAATGGCCCGGCTGCTCACCCCGCGGCGCGGCGCGGTGCTTCTGGACGGCACGGCGATCCGCGACCTACCGACCCGGGAGGTCGCCCGCCGGCTCGGTGTGCTGCCGCAGAGCCCACTCGTGCCCGAGGGCGTCACGGTTGCCGACCTGGTCGGGCGGGGCCGGCAGCCGTACCAGCGGTGGTGGCGGCAGTGGTCGTCGGAGGACGGCGCGGCGGTCGACGAGGCGATGGCCCTGGCCGACGTGGCGGACCTCGCGGACCGCCCGGTGGACAGCCTCTCCGGCGGCCAGCGGCAGCGGGTCTGGATCGCCATGACACTCGCCCAGGACACCGACGCCCTCCTGCTGGACGAACCCACCACCTTCCTCGACCTGGCACACCAGGTCGAGGTGCTGGACCTGCTGCACCGGCTGCGCGTCGAGCGCGGACGCACAGTGGTCGCCGTGCTGCACGACCTCAACCAGGCCGCCCGCTACGCCGACCACCTGGTCGCGATGCGCGATGGCGCGGTGGTGGCCGTCGGACCGCCCCGGGAGATCCTCACGGCCGACCTGGTCCGTGACGTCTTCGGTCTGGCCTGCGTGGTCGTACCCTGCCCGGTCACCGGCGCGCCCCTGGTGGTGCCCGCACACACCGGCGGCACCGCCCCGGCCGCCGCTCCACCCGCGCGGTCCGCTGCCGCTGCCGCTCCGTCCGCCGCGTCGGCCGTTGCTGGCGACCCCGATCTGTCGGATGCGTCCACGACGGACGCCCGACCCGCTGGCGACGCGGTCAAGCCGCTCGCCATCTCGTACCCCTCGAAAGGACTCTGATGCGTCGTCGTCTCGTCGCCGCTCTCGCCGCGGCCGCTGCCCTGAGCGTCGGACTCACCGCCTGCGGTGAGAGCGACCCGGTCGCCAACTCCACCACCGCGGAGACCCGGGAGATCACCCACGCCATGGGCACCACAAAGGTGCCGGCGGACCCCAAGCGCGTCGTGGTGCTCGACACCGACAAGATCGACACGGCGCTGTCGCTGGGCATCACACCGATCGGCGCCGCCACCGCCGGTGAGGCCAAGAGTTGGCCGACCTACTTCGGCGAGGACAAGCTCACCGGCATCAAGGAGGTCGGGGTCCTCACCGAGCCCGACCTGGAGGCGATCAACGCGCTGAAGCCGGACCTCATCCTGGGCAGCAAGTTCCGCCAGGAGAAGTTCTACGACGAGCTGGCCGCCATCGCGCCCACCGTCTTCACCGAGAAGGTGGGCATCACCTGGAAGGAGAACTTCCTCCTCGACGGCAAGACGCTCGGCCGTGAGCAGCAGGCCAAGGACCTCCTCGCCACGTACGAGAAGCGGGCCAAGGACTTCGGCGCGACCCTCGGCGACCCCGCCGCCCGCAAGGTGTCCATCGTGCGGTTCATCCCGGGCAACATCCGGGTGTACGGCCCCGACTCCTTCTCCGGCATCGTCATCGGCGACACCGGCCTCGGCCGCCCCGAGCGGCAGATGCTCGCCAACAAGGAGGACAAGCGCTTCGACCTGGTCAGCCCCGAGCGGATCAACGAGGTCGACGGTGACGTCATCTTCGTGACCGCGTACGGCGAGAAGGCCGCGGCCGAGCAGGCCAAGGTCGGCGGCGGCACTCTGTGGAAGGGCCTCGGCGCCGTCAAGGCCGGCAAGGCGTACCCGGTCTCCGACGAGATCTGGATGACCGGCATCGGTGTCGGCGCCGCGAACAAGATCCTCGACGACCTGGCCAAGTACCTCCCCGCCGCCTGACACAACCCCGAGGCGAAACCCTGCCAAACAGCTAATTTGGGTCGTAACCATCCCCGCCCATGCCGAGTTGTGCCAGCGACGCGAATTCGGCATGGGGCGGGGAGCGAATGACACGAACGGCTGTGCGGCAGGAGGCCAGTCCTCGGGCGGGATACCGGGGTGACGTGGAAGGGCTACGCGCCCTTGCCGTGATTCTGGTCCTGGCGGGACATGCCGGCCAGCAACTGGTGCCAGGCGGTTTCGTCGGCGTCGACGTCTTCTTCGTCATCTCCGGATTCCTGATCACCGGGCTGCTTGTGGCCGAGGTGAACCGGACGGGGCGCCTCTCGCTTATCGACTTCTACGCCCGGCGCGCCAGGCGGCTCCTGCCAGCCGCGGTGGTGGTTCTCGTCGGGAGCCTGCTGCTCACGTTCGCCTTCCTGCCCCGCACCCGCTGGTCGGCCACCGGTTGGGACGCGGTGTTCAGCGGGTTGTACGCCATGAACTGGCGGCTCGCCGAACAGTCCGTCGACTATCTGGCGGCCAATCGGGCGCCCAGCATCCTCCAACACTTCTGGTCCCTCGGGGTGGAGGAGCAGTTCTACCTGGTGTGGCCACTACTGCTGGCCGCAGCCGTGTGGCTCGGGCGGCGGCGGAACGCCCGCACCGGATACCTGCTCGCCGCCCTCACGCTGGTCGCGGTGCCGTCCTTCGCCTGGTCCGTCTGGCTGACCGACGACAATCCCGCCCGCGCGTACTTCGTGACCACGACCCGGATGTGGGAGTTGGCTCTCGGCGGCTTCCTGGCCCTGCTCGCCGGGCATCTGCAGCGTCTGCCCCGGCTGACAGCGGCCCTGCTCGCCTGGTGCGGCCTAGCCGCCATCGTGGCGTCCGCCGTTCTCCTGACGCACGATTCCGCGTTCCCCGGATACCTGGCCCTGGCCCCCACCCTGGGCACGGCAGCGGTCATCGCCGGGGGTCTGGCCGCAGGCGGTATCGGACCTGCCATGCTGCTGGCGCTGCGGCCGGTACGCGCTGTGGGAGCGATTTCCTACTCCCTCTACCTCTGGCACTGGCCACTCCTCATCGTTGCCGAGGCCCGGTTCGGTGAACTCACCACCGTCGCCGGCCTCGCCGTTGCCGCGATCTCAGTGGTGCCGGCGGCGCTCACCTACCGATTCATCGAGAACCCGATCCGGATGTCGCCGACGCTCGCGTGGGAACCCGCGCGGTCACTGCGACTCGGGGCGCTCTGCACCGGAGTTTCCCTCCTGGCCGGGCTGGCGTTCCAGCTCACGGTGCCAGTGGCGAGTTCGCCGGTGCCACCCGCTCTGGCGGTGCCGACGGCGGGCGGTACCGCCGTCCCGGTGGCCGTGTCACCTAACGTTCTGGGCGCCGCAGCCCTGGGTAACTCTCCGGCCAACAGCGCTGCCGGGCTTCCGGTCGACCGCGTCGGACCGTTCGTGCCGGATCCGCTGGTGGCCAGCAAGGACGGCCCCGACGCGTGGCGGGACGGCTGCCACACGGACCAGCGCAGTAGTGCGGTCAGGGCCTGCCAGTACGGGGACCCGAACGCGTCATTCACAGTGGCTCTCGCCGGGGACTCCCACGCCGCCCAGTGGCTTCCGGCGCTGCAGCGGGTAGCCGAGTCGAAAAAGTGGCGCCTCAAGAGCTACACGAAGTCTTCCTGCCCGTTCATCGACGGCGAAGTCGCCTTGGACAACCGGCCGTACCCCAGTTGCACCGAGTGGAACGAGAAGCTTCGCGGTCAATTGAGCGGGGCTGAGCGGCCTGATGTGCTGGTGGTGAGCACGTCCTTGTACGTGATGATCCAGAACGGCGAGAGGGTCACCAGTCAAGCGCAGACCGCGTTCGCGAACGCACTCAGGCGGACGTGGGCCGAAATGACGGCGGCCGGGATTCCCGTGGTAGTGATGCGCGACACCCCTTACCACGACATGGACATCGCGGAGTGCGTGTCCGCCAACGCGCAGAAGCTGACCCGCTGCGCATCGCCCCGCGACAAGGTGCTCGCGGCCGGCGGAGGCCCGGCCCACGAAGCCGCCGCCCGCAACAACAACAAGGTGTACCTGGTGGACCTGAACCCGGCGATCTGCCCGCGTGAGCGGTGCTCGCCGGTCATTGGCGGCGTGCTCGTCTACCGCGACAACAACCACCTCACCGCCACGTACGCCGCCACCCTCGCGCCACGGTTGGCCACGGCGCTTGACCGCGTGCTCAGCTGAGGGCTGGCTGCCTCGGCCGTCAGGCCGCCGCCCGAGCGCCGAACCGCCAGCGGCGGCAGGATGCTCGGGCGGCGGCGTGTTGTCTCAGGCGGCGGTGGACCAGATGGCGCGGAAGGCGGCGGCTTCGCCGGCCAGCCAGCGTTCGATCTGCTCGGGCTTGGCGTCGGTGGGCATGCGGTGGGCCTGACCACGCCGGACGTCGACAAGGACGGGCTCGGCGTGCGGGAGAACGGCGTCCATGTGTCGGGCCATCAGGTGCAGGGTCGCGAGCACTGATTCCTCGCTCGGTGGTGCCTCGTCGAAGTGCAGGCGGACCGCTTCGGCGCGGCCGTCGTTGTGGCGTACGCCGAAATGGGGATTGATCTTGACGGGGAGGTCACCCAGCATGGCCAGGGCGTCGCGGGTCTGTGCGAGGTCGATGGCGGCCGGGTCGCCGAGCGAGTGCAGCCAGGCGGTGGCACCGGGCACCAGGGCCTGGTAGAGCGGACGCCAGCGTGGCTTGACCACGTCGACCACCCCCGTCAGGTGGGTGCCGCCGGTGTGGAAGGCGATGTCGGCCTTGAGCGCCTTGACGAACTGGCCGTGCGGGTTGAAGCCGGAGCGGCTGGCGCGCTGCTTGCGCAACCCGCCCACGAAGGTGGCCTTGGTGGGGCCGGTGCGGTCGACGTAGCGGGTGAAGCCGAGCAGGGTGGCGTAGGGCGTGAGGGGCGTGGAGGCGGGCGCGGTCACGGGCGTCCTCCCAGGTCAGGGGCCTTGATTAGTACATACATTCTAATCGACGCCACTGACATTGCCCAATGAATCTGACGCTCTGAGTGTCCGGTCCACTTGAAGCTGGCACCGTCCACGGTTGTTGGCACCAGTGGTGGCGCCGTCCGGATTGTGTTGGCACTGGTCTCCGGTCTCCGACATCTGGCGTCTGTCTCGCTGTAGCTGGTGACGGCCAGGGCGGTGTCAAACCTCGAAGGTGGGTGCTCGGTTCACCGAAGTTGGCTTGGAAACTGGTAGCGTGCGCGGCTTCCGAGACCTACGCGTCCGCACCAGTTCACGAGGAGGAGCCGAACGATGACGGATACCGGAACGCGGTTGGAAGGCGGCGGCACTTCTGGGTCACGGAGCAGGCGAGCGGACGACTGGTTGGCAGACATCCGGATCTCCTACGACACGGTCGCCGACAGTTACTCCGACTACACACGGGTGGCTTTGGCTGGGGAGCCCTATCTGCTCGCGGCGTTGGCGTTGTTCGCCGATCTGGTCCACACCGCCGGCGGTGGCCCGGTGGCGGACGTGGGCTGCGGACCAGGCCATGTCACTGCCCACCTGCATAAGCTGGGCGTCGATGCCTTCGGCGTCGATTTGTCACCCGCGATGATCGACATCGCTCGGCGGGAGCACCCCGACCTGCGGTTCGAGGTGGGTTCGATGACGGACCTACAACTCGCTGACGCCTCGATCACTGCCCTGCTCGCCTTCTGGTCGTTGATCCACATCCCCGACGACGAGATCCCGGCGGTTCTTAGCCACTTTCGGCGGGTGCTGCGTCCCGATGGACCTCTGTTGCTCGGCTTTCACGTCGGAGATGAGTCACGGCTGAAGACGGAAGGCTACGGCGGTCATCCGATGAAGGTCTACGTGCACCGCCGTCAGCCGGACCGGATGGCGACCTGGCTGCGCGATGCCGGATTCACGGTCAAGGCCCAGATGCTGCTCGGCCTCGACGAGAGCCTTCCAGGAGCGGTCCTCTTTGCACACCGCCGGCAAGAAGGTGCCAACTAAACCTGGACGGAAACGCTTCCGCCGTCCGCACCTAGTTGGCACCGCAACTGCTCACGCGCGACGATTAGTGCCACCTTCACGTGGACCGGACACTGAGGTTGTCCGTTCACGCACGTCGCGTCCGGGTCCGGGGCCCCCGGGGGGAGCCGGGGCGCCCGGACCCGGTCCCGCCACAGGGGGCGGGCCGTCGTGCTGATCAGTGGTCAGCGCTCGGCGCCGACGAACCGCTGACCGCCGCCCCGCGTCTGCACCAGCTCGGGGTACGCCCGGCTCGGATCGGCGTAGGTGTTGCCGGCGCGGTCCCTGCCGCGGGCTAGGAAGATCTGGTGCTTGTGGCCCACCCCGTCGTGGTTGAAACGGACGCTCGTGCTGATGTACCGCATGGTGAAACCGCACCGTCGCATCGCGCTGCGGTTCACCTCGCTGCTGTGCACGAGGCCGCCCGAGTGGATGCTGAACTGGTTGGGTTGCAGCTGCACCGGGACCGCCTGGCTGGCGTCGATGCGACTCTGGTCCAACTCCTCGTCGAAGACACTGGTGTCGTCGGTCACCCGCCGGTAGCTGCCCTCACCGCTGACGTGGCTGCCAGGGATGACCTTCATGCATCCGTTCTCCAGTGTGGACGGGTCGATCGCCAGCCAGATCGTCATCGCCTGGCCCGCGGGCTCGATCATCTCCCGCCAGAAGTAGCCGTCGGTGTGCCACGGGACGCTCTTGCCGTCGCCCGCCGGCTTGCAGAAGAAGTGCGACGTGAACAGGGCGATGTCCGGCCCCAGCACGCTCTCGACGACGTCGAGGACGTCCGGGTCGAGCAGCCACCGGAACAGTTCCGGGTCGGTGAAGTGTGGAACGTCCATGTCCTCCGGCCGCTCGCCCTCGGGCAGCGCCGCGAGCTTGCGCTCGAAGTGGTCCTTCAGCGCGAGAAAGGCGTCCGGCTTGAGAAGTCCGTCGCCGATGACGTATCCGTCGGTGCGGAACGCCGCCACCTGTTCCGGGTCGAGTCCTCGCTTGCTGGTGCTCATCGCGTCACCATCCTCTCTGGCGCCAGCATCGACGCCGTCGTCGTCACCTCCCGGTCGGGGAGGAAGTCGTCCCGCACCCGCTGGTGCGCCCGTACACCGATCTCCTGGCGGTCCACCGCGCCGCTCAGGGTGGTCGTGATGATGCGGCCCAGACCGCGCAGGTCCGCCGGGTCGGTCAGCAGGTAACCGTCGACCCCGTCGGTGATCTGGGCCCGGATGCCGCCGACAGCGCTGCCCACCACCACCCGCGACTTCCACATCGCCTCCGCCACGGTGAGCCCGAACCCCTCGGCGAGGCTCTTCTGCACCACCACGTCGGAGGCCCGCTGGATCGCGTTGACCAGCAGCGCGTTCTCCGTCTGATCCGCCATGGGCAGGCTGACCAGGCTCACCCGCCGGCGCTGCGGCGAGGGCAGCTTCCGCCACCGGTCCAGGCAGTCCGCGTACCAGAAGCCCTGCTCGACGTCGTCGGCGATGGCGTCCGGGTCCGGGCCGACCAGGGCGAGGTGACCGACCGGTACGTGGTCGGTGACGGCGGTGAGGACACCGGCCATGTCCTTGAGCCGGTCCCACCGTGATACCTGGGTGATCAGCGGCTCGCCGAGCTGACGACCGCCACCGGAGATCACGGTCGGCGTCGAGTGGAGTCGGACGGTCCCCGCCGCCGTCTGCACCGACAGCGGCGATCTCGCCGGTTCGCCGTTCGGATCCAGGCCGCACTGCGCCAGACAGGCGCGGACGGTGTCGGCCGGAAGGTCGACGTTCTTGGCGTCGAACGGCGAGATGAACGGTGGCTGGATCCGTACGGGCCTGTGGCGCAGCCGGGTCGGAACGTGGTCGGCCACCGAGAAGATCAACGAGTCGGCGGCGTCCAGCAGTTCGGCGAGGAACTCCCACCCGCGTTCCGAGGCGTCGGTGGGCTCGTCGACACCGACGTGGCAGCGCCAGTGCACCGACGCGACCCGGTCCGCCAGCAACGGGGCCATGCCCGCGGTCTGGTGGTCGTGGAGGATGACCACGTCGCGGCGGTCGACGTTTTCGACGAGCCGGTCGGCGGCCGGGGCGAGGGCGTGCAGGTACGCCTCGCGCTCAGCAGGGCCGAGCGGCCCCCCGTCGCCGTCGCTGCCGTAGAGCGCCACGCCGAGCCGCTTGGTGATCCGGAAGAACGCGTCGTCGCCGCTCACCACCGCCCACCGGGACCGGACGCCCAACTCGTCGTGGAGGGGCAGCAGGGTGCGCAGCATCTCGGCCACCCCACCGCCGGTCGGGGTGGAGTTGACGTGCCAGAGGGTGCCGCCCCGCAGCCTGTCCTGGATCTCCGCGGCGGCCTTCCGGAGCCGGTCGGACCGCTGCGGGCCGATGAGCCGTTCGAGAGAGGTGAGCACGGGTCGCGACCGGACCGGGTTGATCGTCAGCATCGGACCATCCCCGTTCTGTTATCCGGACACCTGGACGCGGTCGGCCGCTTCCTGACCGACACGCTGCTTGAGGAGGCCGACCAGGATGTGGTTGACCGAGAGCATCGCGTCCTCGAAGTGGAAGTTGTTGTCGTTGCTGCCGGTCTGCCCGGGAAACCGGGAGGTGCCCGGCACGACGAGGCACACGTCGGCGAGCGTCCGGCAGCGACCGCCGTCGCCCTTGGTCATCGCGAAGGTGCGCGCCCCGGCCTTCGCCGCGGCCTCCAGCGCGCGTACGACGTTGGGGGAGTTGCCGCTTCCGCTGTACGCCATGACCAGGTCGCGTTCGGTGGCGAACGGTTCGAGCGACGCGGCGAACATGTTGTCCGGACCGAGGTCGTTCACCAGCCCGCTCAGCTCCGCTGACGAACCGCACAGGTTGACGAAGGTGAGTCGCCGCACCGCCGACGACACCGGGCGGCTCTTGTCCTCGGAGACGAACGGGTGGTGCTTGAAGTCGCAGTAGGCGTGGTCGAGGGTGCCGGCGTTGCCGCCGTTGCCCATCGCGTAGACGGTGCCGCCCTCGTCGTACGTGCGGAACAGCATCTCCGCTGCCGCCGCGACAGCGTCGACCGGGAACTGGTCGATGATGGCCCGCTTCTCCGCCAGGTACAGCCGGATGTCGTCGTCGATGCTCATACCCGCGCTCCCGCGTGCTCGACCTCGATGCGACCGTTGCCACGGTTGGTGTCGTCGGCCCACCTGATGACGTCGTCCAGCTCCGGGGTGGAGACCTCGACGGAGGTGTAGTCCGATTCGGCGATCACCCGGTGCAGGACGTTCGCCGCCGACGACCAGCCGGACCTGCGGGAGTGCACGGCGCGGGGGAGGACGTCGGTGTCGATGACGGCGTCGGTGTCGTGGGGGGCCGGAGTGCCGTTGAGGACTGTCGCCTGGCCGTCGACGACGTAGTTGGTCTCCACCTTCTGCTGGTGCGACTGCAACGACGACTGGTGGCCGGCCGTCATGTGGATCTGCTTGAGGGCGTACGGGACGCCGTCGAGGTTGTTGGTGTACCAGACCTCGTGCCCCCACGGCTTGTCGACGCGGTAGAGGTCAACGTCGCGGCAGCGGGCGGCCTCGGCAGCGCCGGAGGGCGCGATGTCCCAGGACTCGTGAACCGGCCCGGTCTGCGATCCGGCTTCCACGACCACTGCCGGCTCGACGCCGACCTGGGCGAAACGGTAGGTCGCGCCCGGCTCGGCGTGCCAGCCCCGCAGGTAGCCGTACTCACGGTGCCCGCTGCCGTCGGCGTGCCGCGACTCGAGGCGGACCCGGCCGCCGATGACGATGAAGCTGCGGTGGTCCCCGGGGTGGTGCCGGTACGGCGAAACGGCCCCGGGCGCGAGTTCGTGCTCGACGAAGAGGTAGGGGGCGTGGTCGAGGTCGTGGGCGAGGTTCTTCGGCTGGTCGGCTCTCGTCATTGCTTGCTGCCTCCGATCTCGGGGGTGTTGGCGCCGGTCACGGCCCGGATCCGGCTGGCCACACCCGGCGCGTCCAGTTCGTAGCGTTCGTAGAGTTCCTCAGGGGACCCGGCCTGCCCGTAGTCGTCGACTCCCCAGGCGTGGAACCTGATGTGCCTGTCGAGACCCAGCACGATGCGGCCGATCTCGTCGATCAGGCCACCACGGATGAAGTGGTCCTCGAAGACCAGGACGTGCCGGTACTGCCGGAGCAGGTCGCCGGTGGCCGGCACGTCCAGGGGCAGGGACGAGGCGTTCACGACTGTGGGTCGCAGCCCGGTCGGGGCGAGCAGTTCGACAGCGTCGAGCACCACGGGCACCATCGCGCCCATGGTCACGACGGCGACCTCGGTGCCGTGGCTGACGACGTCGGGATGCCCGGGACGGAACTGGTAGTCCTGGTCGTGCACCTCGCGCTGCGGTTGCCGGCACAACCGCAGGTAGATGGGACGATCGTGGGTCACGGCGTACGCCAGCATGGCGCGGGTCTCCACCCCGTCGGCGGGCTGGAGCACCTCCACGTTGGGCAGGCTGCGCATCAGGGCCAGGTCGCGCAGACCCATCTGGGTGGGGCCGTCCTTGCCGATGGCGAGCCCGGCGTGCGTGCCGACGAGCACGACGCCCGCGTTGTTGAGCCCCACCGACTGGAAGATCTCCAGGAACTTGCCGGTCAGGAAGTGGCCGAAGCTGGCGATGAACGGCCGGTACCCCTCCTGCGCCAGCCCGGCAGCGACGCCGATGGCGTTGGCCTCGGCGATGCCGATCTCGAAGAACCGTTCGGGAAAGGTCTGCTTGAACCTGGTCGTCTTGGTCGCCGAGGCGAGGTCGCAGTTGACGACCAGGACGTTCTCGTGGTCGGCGGCGACGTCCACCAGGGCGTCCCCGAACCAGTCGCGTGTCGCCTTCACACGCTCACCTGCCCCAGGTAGCTGATGGCGTCCTCGTACACCTCAGGTGTCAGGGCGCCGCTGTGCGAGCCGTTCAGCAGGATCTGCCCCGGGCCCAGATAGCCCTTACGGGTGTGCGCGATGATCACGGAGGGCTGCATCCAGTTCTCCCGCGCGTTGGCGACGGCGTCCCGGATCGCCAGGTGGGAGTGGCCGTTGACCTCCTGGACGTGCCAGTGGAACGACCGCAGCTTCTCCGGTAGCGGATGCAGAGGCATGATCTCTTCGAGCGTTCCGTCGTTCTGACTGCGGTTGTAGTCGACGATCAGCACCACGTTGGCCAGGCCCCGGGCCCCGGCGTACATGAGGGCCTCCCACATCTGCCCTTCCTGAAGCTCGCCGTCGCCGACGAGGCAGTAGACGAAGGAGTCCGCCCCCCGCAGGCGTCGCGCCTGGGCGCGTCCCAGGGCGACCGACAGCCCCTGGCCGAGAGCCCCGGTGCTCACCGCCACGAGGTCGAGCCGGGTGCGGTCGGGGTGCCCCTGGAGCCGGCTGTCGATCCGGCGCAGGGTGCCGATTTCCGCCGGGTCGAGTTCGCCCGCGACCATCAGGGCGGCGTACCAGGTCGGTGCGGCGTGCCCCTTGGACAGGACGAAGACGTCCTTTCCGGAGGCGTCCATCTGGTCGAACTTGAGCACACTGACCAGGTCGACGCAGGAGAGCGACGAACCGACGTGGCCGGATCCGGCGAGATGGATCATCTTGAGCAGATGTGCGCGCACATCGTTTGACAACTGGGCGATCCGGGAGAGCCGGTACGGTAACTCGAATCCGTCGTCCACCAGATTGGGGTGACGATCCGGTGGTAACGCGTCGAGGTACGTGATGCTTGCGGTCAACGAAATCCCTCCTTTGTGGTGCGCCAGGTCTTCGAGGCTTTCGAGGAATGCATTCCGGGCAGGGTGAAGCCTGCGATTCTGTCACCATTTAGTGGGCAGAATGCGCGCCGGATCAGCCGTGCCAATTGCGCACGGCTCGTCGATAAACAGATCTTCAGTGCGATTGTGGAGGCGGTCCACCTGCCGCCAGAACGCCTACCGCGAGCGCGTCAACGCCCGGTAGCGCTACAGTCCATGGAATCCCCCGGTAATAGATATTGGCAGATCTCTTCCTGTACCCGAGATTTCCACACAGCGCCAGAGGCGTCAAGTCTCCAGCCGTAATGACCATTGATGGAGCAGCTGTTTATTTCCTAAACCGTGATCTGGGTCACATCAATTCAATGCAATTCCCACGACCTATCGAGGGTGTCTTTCGGGCGACACGACTGTGTCATTCAGTCGAAACATGACGTGTTGACCATGGCCGCATTCTTGCAATTGATCACGCCCGTCACGAAGTGGGCAGGACGACCCGAGAGTCAGCCCAGGGCCACCACGGCGTGCGGCTCGTAGCACCGCTCAAGCTGGGCGACCTCGTCCGACGAGAGCACGACATCGAGCGCGCCCAGCGCCTCGTCGAGCTGCCCCACGTTCGTCACGCCGAGGATCGGTGCGCTCACCACGGGCTGACGCAGCAACCACGCGAGCGCCACCTGCGCCCGGGGCGCCCCTCGCCTTTCGGCGACCTCGGCGAGCTGTGCCGCAACCGCCCTGTCCGACTTCTCGGTCCGGGCGTACAGGCTGTGCCCGAAGGCGTCGTCGGCGGTGCGGGGGGTGCTCGCCGTCCAGTCGCGGGCCAGCTTGCCCCGGGCCAGCGGACTCCACGGCAGGGTGCCGATCCCTCGGTCCCGGCAGAGCGGAAGCATCTCCCGCTCCTCCTCGCGGTAGATCAGGTTGTGGTAGTTCTGCATGCTCACGAACCTGGTCCAGCCGTGCCGCTCGGCGACCTGCAACGCCGTGGCGAACTGCCACGCGTACATCGAGGAAGCGCCCAGATAGCGGACCTTGCCGGCGCGGACGACGTCGTGCAGGGTCTCCAACGTCTCCTCGATCGGGGTCTCCGGATCCCAGCGGTGGATCTGATACAGGTCCACATAGTCCGTCCGGAGCCGGCGCAGGCTGTTGTCCAACTCGGCGAGGATCGCCTTGCGGGACAATCCGCGCTGGTTGGGCCCCGGCCCCATCGGGCCGAAGACCTTGGTGGCGATGACGACGTCGTCGCGACGCGCGTACTCGCCAAGGGCGCGGCCGAGGATCTCCTCGCTGGAGCCATCGGAATAGACGTTCGCCGTGTCGAAGAAGGTGATGCCCGCGTCCAGTGCCCGGCGGATCACCTCTCGGCTCTCCTGCTCGGGCAGTGTCCACGAGTCGGCTCCCCGGTGCGGCTCGCCGAAGCTCATCCCGCCCAGGCAGAGCCGGGAGACGGAAAGCCCAGTGGAGCCGAGCCGCGTGTACCGCATCACCGAACCTCCTGTCGCCGTGCCCGTTGACGATTGCGTATCGGCGGCCTGGTCACCGGACCGCCCGGGGCAGCGCGCCCAGCACCAGTGCGGCACCGACCGCCATGATCGCGAAGACCATCCCCATGCCGAACGCGTCGGTCAGCGGCCCCACCACGATCGGCGCCGAGATCGCACCGACGCGGGACAGCGCCGACACCATGGACGCGGTGCGGGCAGGAGCAATGCCGTGCCGCACGCTGAGGTAGTCCGCCGCGCCGAACAGCAGGGGGAAGGCCGGCCCGGCTCCGAATCCGGCCACCGCCACCGCGGCCAGCGCCCACCACGCCGGCGCGCCCGCGAGCGTCGACAGCAGACCGGCGCCGACCGCCGCCATCATCGTGGCGCCGCTGACAGTGGCGACCCTCGCCTGACCGATGCGGGCCACCGCCGCGTCCAGGAGCAGGCGGGAGGCGAGCAGGCCAGCGCCGAAGAGGACCGGCGCCGCCGCCGCCACCTGCGGTGTCGCGTCGAAGCCGCGGCTGAGCAGGAGCCCGGTCCACTCCTGCCCAGGGCTCTCCACGTAACTCGCGGCCACCGCCGCCAGACCCAACACCGGCAGTACGTACCGCAGGCGACCTCTCGACCGTCGCGGCTGCGCCGGTTTGCCGGTCGATGCCGGTGCGGGTGGGCCGCCGGCCACCACGCCTCTGCGGCTGATGGCGATCGCCACCTGGACGACAAGCGCGATCGCGGCGGCGATGCCGACGTGCAGGGCGACCGGCACCCGGAGCCCGGCGGCGATCGTGCCCAGCACACCCGCTCCGGCCAGGGACAGTGACCAGGTGGCGTGCATCCGGCCCATCAGTGTCGTGGCGCGGTGCTGCTGCACCCGGACCGCGAAAGCGTTCATCACCACGTCGTGCGCGCCGTCGAGAACACCCAGCAGGAGCAGGGCCCCGCCGAGCAGGATCAGTTGGGGCGCCCACGCCACACCCACAGCCAGCAGCGCGTAGCCCGCGCCGGCGAGCAGGGTGGCCGATCGTTCACCGACCGCGCGGGCGAGCAGGGGAGCGACAAGCGACCCGAGCAGTCCACCGATCGCCGCCGCGAAGAGCACCACACCGAACTGGGTCTCGCTGGCGGACACCCGGTCGGCGATCTCGGGATAGCGGGTGAGCAGGCTGCCGTAGAGTGCGCCGTTGACCGCGAACGCGGACGCGGGAACGAGCCAGTCGCTGCTCGTACGGCCGCGCACACCGTCCGCCACATCGACGCCCATGGGGCTAACTTATACGTATCAGAGAGCCGGCACAACGCAGTGGAGTCTCCGAGATGAGCAACGTTCCACCCCCGCGGATGCGAGACGTCGCGAAGGCGGTAGGCGTCAGTCAGGCCACTGTGAGCAATGCGTTCAACAGGCCCGACCAGCTCAGTCGCGAGCTGCGCGACCGGATCCTCGACGCCGCACAGGCCCTCGGCTACCCGGGTCCCGACCCGCTGTCGAACACGTTTCGCAGTGGGCGGACCGGTGCCGTCGGGCTGATCATCCACGAGCCCCTGCAGTACCTCTTCGAGGACCCGGCGGCGCGACTGACCACGGCCGGAGTGGCCCGCATCTGCGGCGAGCACGGCTCCTCGCTGGTGCTGGTTCCCCGCGCCGAGCCGGGCCTTCCGGACATCGTTCCCAATGCTCTGGTGGACGGCTTCGTCGCCTTCTGTGACCCGCTGGAGCCCGAGCGGCGCGAGCTGCTGCGCGCCCGCCGCCTGCCGGTCGTCGGGCTCGACGCCCCGGTGGCGCCGGGGGAGCCGTACGTCGGCATCGACGACCGGGCCGCCGCCCGATCCGCGGCGGCCCACCTGGTCGACCTGGGCCACCGCCGCGTCGGCGTGATCAGCTTCGCCCTGGCCCGGCGTTCGGAGACGACTCTGGTGCCCGCCGGTCTCGACGCCCCCACCGGGTACGTCGCCAACCGCGCCCGCCTCGACGGCTACCGGGACACCCTCGCGCCCGTACTCGCCGATGGTGGCCGTGTCGTCGTCGTGGCGGCCCGAGGGGTCGAGGAGGCCGACGGTGCCGCCGCGGCAGCACCTCTGCTGGATCTCGCCGAGCCGCCCACGGCGATCCTGGCGATGAGCGACAGGCTGGCGCTCGGCGTCGTCGCCGAGGCGACCCGCCGTGGCATCGGGGTTCCCGATCGGCTCTCCGTCGTCGGGTTCGACGACGTACCGGAAGCGGCGGCCGCCACGCCGGCCCTGACGACAGTGCGGCAGCCGCACGCCCGCAAGGGCGCCGAGGCCGTCCGCATGCTGCTGCGGCCGGCCCTCACCCGTACGACGCTGATCCTGCCCACCGAGGTCGTCGTGCGCGCGTCGACGGCGCCGCCCCGCGGGTGAGGCCGGCCGGCAGTCGGGGAGGCGCGGTGGTCAGGTCGTTCGGGGCAGGTTAGCCAGGGCTGCGGTCAGGCGGTCGATGCCGAACTCGAACGCCTCGTCGAGATCGCCGCCGAGGTTGAAGGCGCCGGCGAGTTCCATGCTGACGAAGCCGTTGGCCCAGGCGGTGAGCATGCGGGCGCCCGCCAGCGCGTGCTCGGGTCCGGCGAGGTCGGCGGCGACGCGGAGCGCTGGTGCGCTGGCCAGGGTCAGGCTTTCGAGGCTGGGGCGGGTCTCGGCGGGGCCGTTGCTGAACATCAGGTGGTAGCCGGCCGGTTGGGCGTGGGCGAACGCGCGGAAAGCGCGGGCCAGCTCGGCGAGGTCCCGGCCCGGGTCGCCGCTGCCGGCGACGGCGCTGAGCCGCTCACCGAAGTCGCGGACGATGGCCTCGGCGACGAGCCGGATCAGGTCGTCGCGGTTGCGGACCCGCTTGTACAGCGAGGGGGCGCGTACGCCGACCCGCTCGGCGACCGCCTGCATGGTCAGGCGTGGGAGCCCTTCGGCCTCCAGGATCTGGCGGGCGGCCGTGACGATGTCGGCGAGGGACGTCCGGTCGGGGGTGGGCATGTGGTGGTCCTTCCAGGTGGGCGACGACCGTCACCCATGATAGCTATGGCGCTTAGGCATGATGGCTATGTATCGTAGCCATCAGAGCGGGACGCCACACCTGGAGGAAGCCATGAAGCTCGGACCACACCTGCACCGCATCGGCAACGACATCGTCGCCGCCTACCTGATCGACACCGAGGAGGGCGTGACAGTCGTGGACGCCGGCCTCGCCGGCCACTGGTCCGACCTCGTCGCGGAGCTGTCCGCCATGGGCCGCTCGCTCGCCGACGTCAAGGGTCTGATCCTCACCCACGGCGACACCGACCACATCGGTTTCGCCGAACGGCTCCGGCGCGACCACAGAGTACCGGTCTACGTGCACGAAGCGGACGCCGCCCGGGCCCGCGGCGAGGTCAAGTCCAAGGCGCCCTTCGGGACGTTCAAGGTCGGGGCGACGGCAGGTTTCATCTGGTACGCGGGCCGCAAGGGCGGGCTGCTCACGACCTACCTCACCGAGGTGATCGCCGTGCAGGACGGTCAGGTGCTCGACCTGCCCGGCGCTCCCCGCATCATCGGCATGCCCGGCCACTCGCCGGGCAGCGTCGCCGTGCACGTGCCGGTCGCCGACGCCGTGTTCGTCGGCGACGCGCTCACCACCCGACACGTGCTGACCGGCCAGCCGGGTCCGCAGCCGGCGCCGTTCACCGACGACCCGGCGCAGGCGCTCGCCTCGCTCGCCCGCATCGAGGACCTGCGGGCCACCTGGATCCTCCCTGGCCACGGCACCCCGTGGAACCAGGGCGCCGCCGAGGCCGTACGCCGGATCAAGGCCGCCGCCCAGACCCGGTGACGGTGGACGTCAGAGCTGGCCGACGTCGGTGACCCGGATGACCGCGGCACCGACCTCGTCGGACGCGACCAGGTCGACCTCCGCGCTGATGCCCCAGTCGTGGTCGCCGTCGGGGTCGTCGAAGATCTGCCGGACCTTCCAGCGCTCCCGGCCCTGCTCGATCATCAGCAGCGCCGGCCCCCGGGCGTCCGGACCGATGCCGATCGAGTCGTACGCCTCGAAGTACGGCCCCAGCGCGTCGGCCCACGCGTCGTAGTCCCAGCCGTCGCCGGCGTCCAGTTCGGCGAGCAGGTCCCAGCGGCGCAGCGCGGCCAGCTCGACGCGGCGGAACAGCGCGTTGCGCACCAGCACCCGGAACGCCCGCGCGTTGCGGGTGACCGCCGGTGGCCGGTCGGTGAGGGCGGCGTGCGCCTGGGCCACCTCGGCCACGTCCGACGGGTTGCGCAGCCGTTCCCACTCGTCGATGAGGCTGGAGTCGACCTGGCGCACCAGTTCGCCGAGCCACTCGATGAGGTCGATCAGTTCCTCGGTCTTGGCATCCTCGGGGACGGTCTGGCGCAGCGTCTTGTACGCGTCGGCCAGGTAGCGCAGGACCAGCCCTTCCGAGCGGGTCAGCCCGTAGAACTGGACGTACTCGGTGAAGGTCATTGCCCGCTCGTACATGTCGCGGACGACGGCCTTGGGGGAGAGTTCGTGGTCGGCGACCCAGGGGTGCCCCTGCCGGTACATCTCGTACGCGGCTCCCAGCAGTTCGGCGAGCGGCTTGGGGTAGGTCACCTCGTCGAGCAGTTCGAGGCGGGCCTCGTACTCGATGCCCTCGGCCTTCATGGCGGCCACCGCCTCGCCGCGCGCCTTGAACTGCTGCGCGGAGAGGATCTGCCGGGGGTCGTCGAGGATCGACTCGATGACGCTGAGCACGTCCAGGGCGTACGACGGGGACTCGGCGTCGAGCAACTCGATGGTGGCCAGGGCGAGGGGGGAGAGCGGCTGGTTGAGGGCGAAGTCGAGCTGGAGGTCGACGGTGAGTCGGATCCGCCGGCCCGTCTCGTCCGGCTCGGGCAGCTCCTCGACAACTCCACCGGCGCGCAGGGCCCGGTAGATGGCGATGGCCCGGCGGATGTGCCGGCGCTTGGCGGCGGGCTCCTCGTGGTTGTCGGTGAGCAGGTGCCGCATGGCGGTGAACGCGTCCCCGGGGCGGCCGATGACGTTGAGCAGCATCGAGTGGCTGACCTGGAAGCTGGACGTCAGCGGCTCCGGCTCGGCCTCGACCAGCCTGTCGAAGGTGGGCTGGCCCCAGCCGATCGAGCCCTCCGGCGGCTTCTTGCGGACCACCTTGCGGCGCTTCTTCGGGTCGTCGCCGGCCTTCGCGAGGGCCTTCTCGTTGTCGATGACGTGCTCGGGTGCCTGCACCACGACCCGGCCGATGGTGTCGTAGCCGGCCCGCCCGGCCCGCCCGGCGATCTGGTGGAACTCCCGGTTCTTGAGCAGCCGGGTGCGTACCCCGTCGTACTTGGACAGGCCGGTGAACAGCACCGTGCGGATCGGCACGTTGATGCCGACGCCGAGCGTGTCGGTGCCGCAGATGACCTTGAGTAGGCCGGCCTGGGCGAGGGTCTCCACGAGCCGGCGGTACTTGGGCAGCATGCCGGCGTGGTGCACGCCGATGCCGTGCCGGACCAGCCGGGACAGCGTCTTGCCGAAGCCCGAGGTGAACCGGAAGCCACCGATCGCGCTCGCGATCATGTCCTTCTCGGCGCGGGTGCAGACGTTGACGCTCATCAGCGCCTGCGCGCGCTCCAGCGCGGCGGCCTGGGTGAAGTGCACGACGTACACCGGGGCCTGCTTGGTCTCCAGCAGCTCTTCGAGCGTCTCGTGCAGCGGCGTCATCGCGTACGAGAAGATCAGCGGGACCGGCCGCTCGGCCGAGCGGACGACGGCGGTCGGCCGCCCGGTACGCCGGGTCAGGTCGTCGACGAACCGGGTGGTGTCCCCCAGGGTGGCCGACATCAGGATGAACTGCGCCTGCGGCAGCTCGATGATCGGCACCTGCCACGCCCAGCCCCGGTCGGGCTCGGCGTAGAAGTGGAACTCGTCCATGATCACCTGGCCGACGTCGGCCCGGTCGCCCTCGCGCAGCGCCAGATTGGCAAGGATCTCCGCGGTGCAGCAGATGATCGGGGCGTCGGCGTTGACACTCGCGTCGCCGGTGAGCATGCCGACGTTCTCGGCGCCGAAGACCTCGCACAGCGCGAAGAACTTCTCCGACACCAGGGCCTTGATGGGCGCGGTGTAGAAGGTCGTCCGGCTGTCGGCGAGGGCGGCGAAGTGCGCGGCGACCGCCACCAGGCTCTTACCGGAGCCGGTGGGCGTGTTCATGATCAGGTTGGCGCCGGAGACGATCTCGATGACCGCCTCCTCCTGATGGGGATAGAGGTCGAGGCCGCGATCCTTCGCCCAGCCGGCGAACGCGTCGAAGAGGGTGTCGGGGTCGGCGCTTGTCGGCAGCGCGGCGGTGAGCGTCATATCCCGTCCATGGTGCCTGGATCATGCCCTCCGGCGCCAACCGGCCTTCGTCTCACCGGCGCCGGTAGATCAGGTCGGCGACCGGCCGCCCGGCGGTGATCGCCCGCCGTTCGAACTTCGTCACCGGCCGGTGGGCCGGACGAGGTGCGAAACCGCCGTACGCGTCCACCAGCTCCGGGTCAGCGTCCAGGGTCTCCCGCATCGCCTCGGCGTACTCGGCCCAGTCGGTCGCGCAGTGCAGCGTGCCACCCGGCGCCAGACGGGAGCGCAGCAGTGCCACGTGCGCCGGCTGGATGATCCGCCGCTTGTGGTGGCGGGCCTTGGGCCACGGGTCCGGGAAATAGACGTGCACAGCGGCCAGCGCACCCTCGGGCAGGCCCCTGACCAGGTCCAACGCATCGCCCCGCGCGATTCGCACATTGTCCAGGTCACCGCGCTCCACCAGGTCGAGCAGGTTCGCGATTCCCGGCGTGTGCACCTCGACCGCCAGATAATCTCGACCCGGGTCAGCGGCGGCCATCGCGGCGGTGCTGTCCCCCATGCCCGAGCCGATCTCCAACACCACAGGTGCCCGGCGGCCGAACAGTTGCGCGAGGTCGACGGACGCGTCCGACACGTCCAGGCCGTACCGGGACCAGAGCCGGTCGAGCGCGTCGGTCTGCCGGCCGCTCATCCGGCCACGACGGGGGTGGAAGGTGCGGATGTGGCCCACGGGCGGAACTGCGGCGGGATCATGGTCGGTGGCGGTCACAACCACCCGAGGGTACGCGACGCCGTCGGCGGATCGGATGTGATGTGCGACCGGGAGTGAGAGGATCCATCTGGTACGGCAGGCCGGGCGGTCCGCTGCCCGGCGCGGTCCTAGCGCGTCGAGAGGGGGCATCGTGACAGTGACCCGTGGCGGCGTGATCCTGGCCGTGGTGACAGTGCTCGCCGGCCCCCTGCTGGCCGCCGCCCCCGCGTATGCGGCTCCCGGGCCGGACGCGTCCCAGCCGGCTGGACTGCCGGTGTCCGCGCCCCAGCCGCCGTCTCCGGTCGACGTGTTCGTCGAGGTGACCCCCAGCACTGTGCAGCCCGGCTACCTCGTCGGCATCCGGGCCAGTTGCCGGGACAACTCGGTGGGCGCCACTGTCGTCTCCGACGCCTTCGGTGCGATCGGCGTCCAACCGCAGCGCGGCGTCCTCACCGCCGCACCGATGGTGCGCGAGCGCACCCGCCCCGGCAACTACCGGGTCAAGTTGGAGTGCCGCGACGGCGAGACCGCCTCGACGATGCTCCAGGTGGTCAAGAAGGTGCCGGAACACCCGAGCCGAGGGCCGGCCACCGGCTTCGGCGGCGGCTCCGGCGGCATGACCGGCAAACTGCTGCTGCCCGGCGGTGCGGCGCTCACCATCACCGGACTGATCGTCGCGGTGCTGGCCCTGCGTCGACCGCGTACCGTCCGTGGCGCCGTCCGCCGCTGAGCCCGCCATGGAGATCTTCCACCCCACACCGCCGCCCGCCGGTTCGCGACCGCCCGCCGGCTCACGACCTTCTGCCGGCTCGGGACCGTCTGCCGAGCGGTCGTCCGCCGGTACGCGACCGTCTGCCGGGCGGTCGTCCGCCGAGCGGTCCTCTGCCGGCTCGTCGGCTTCCCCGGGCCGGCCGTCCGTGGCCGCGCGCCCGGCGACGGTCGTCGCGCCCCGGCGCAGCCGTCCGTCCGGGCGCAGCCCCTGGTCGGTGCCCCTGGCCGTGGTGCTGGTGCTGGCCGGCGTGTTCGCGACCGGTGCAGGGTTGGGCCGGTCGGTCGGCCCCCTCGACTGGGCTCCGGCCGGCGGCGACCGCCCGACCCGCAGCGAGACGGTCGGGCTGTCGGCCAGCCGCCCGGTACGCCTCACGGTGCCGGCGATCAAGGTGGCCGCGCCGGTGGCACCCGTCGGGCAGGCACGCGACGGCTCGATCGCCGTACCGCCGTTGGAGCGGCACAACGAGACCGGCTGGTACGACCGCGGCCCGACCCCGGGCGAGCCCGGCCCGGCCGTGATCGTCGGGCACGTGGACACCAAGAGCGGTCCGTCGGTCTTCTACGACCTGGGCAAACTCAAGCCCGGGGATCTGATCGAGGTCGCCCGCGCGGACCGGTCGGTGGTGGTCTTCAAAGTCGACACCGTCGAGCACTTCCCGAAGGACAGGCTGCCCGCCGAACGCATCTACGGGCACGACGGCCCGGCCGGGCTGCGATTGATCACCTGTGGTGGCCAGTTCATCGGGGGCCGGACCGGCTACGCCGACAACGTGATCGCGTTCGCCAGCATGCAGTCGTCCCGCAAGCCCTGACTAGTCCGCGGGCGGGGTTCACGGAAACCGCGGTATCCCATAGCACCGGACACCCCGATCTCCGTGCACCCGCGCCCGGGGTCAGGGCTGGGGGACGTGCAGCGCCACCTCGAACTCCAGGAGGCTCGCGCCACTGGCGACCGGCGGGCGGGGCTTCTCGCCGGGGGTGGTGGCGTGCGCGGCACGGGACGGCCCGGCGGCCCACGCCTGGTACGCCTCTTCGCTCTCCCATTTGGTGTACACGAAATAGCGGGTCTCGCCTGCCACCGGCCGGAGCAGTTCGAAGCCGAGGAAGCCGGGGGAGTTCTCCACGGTGCCTGCGCGGGCGGCGAACCGCTTCTCCAGCTCCTCGCCAGCGCCAGGCGGAACGTCGATTGCGTTGATCTTCACGACTGCCATCTGCCCACCCTAGCCACCAGCAGGGGAGCGGGGCTCAGAACGTCTCGACCGCCGGAACGAGGTCGGCGTCCACGACGATCGGGGCATGGTCGGAGGGGCCCTTGCCCTTGCGGGCCTCCCGGTCGACGTACGCCGAGCGGACCGCGCGGGCGAACGGCGCGGACGCGTACACAAGGTCGATCCGCATGCCCTTGTTCTGGTGGAACATCCCGGCCCGGTAGTCCCAGTAGGTGAACGGGTGTGGCCCCTTCATCGGGGTCGGCACCACGTCGCTGAGCCCCAGGTCACGCAGGGCCGCGAGAGCCGCCCGCTCGGGCGGGGTGACGTGCGTGGAGTGGGTGAAGACCGCCGGGTCCCAGACGTCGGCGTCGGTCGGGGCGACGTTGAAGTCCCCGCAGACGGCGAGCGGGAGGCCGTCGGTCAGCTCCGCGTCCAGCGCGTCGCGCAGCGCCGCGAACCAGGCCAGCTTGTACGCGTAGTGCGGGTCGTCAGGCGTCCGGCCGTTCGGGACGTACACCGACCAGACCCGCACCCCGTCGCAGGTGGCGGAGACGGCCCGGGCCTCCGGTTCGGGGAAGCCCGGCTCGCCCGCGAACCCGACCCGGACGTCGGCCAGGCCGATCCGGGACAGGATCGCCACCCCGTTCCACCGGCCGTTGCTGTGGTTGGCCACGGTGTAGCCCAGGTCGCCGACCTCGGCCACCGGGAAGGCGTCGTCGGGGCACTTGGTCTCCTGCAGGCAGACGACGTCGGGGGCGGTGCCGGCCAGCCACTCCAACAGCCGGGGCAGGCGGGCCTTCACCGAGTTCACGTTCCAGGTCGCCAGACGCATGTCCCCAGCCTGCCCCATGCACCCCCGCGTCGCCGGGTCAGCCGCCCGGGGTGTCGCCGGGGCGTGTCTGCTCGGCCAGGAACCGTTCCAGCTCCGCGCCGAGTTCGTCGGCGGTGGGCAGCGGGCCGGCGTCCGGGGCGAGCAGGTTCTTCTCGCCGCGCCCGCGGGCAAACGCGTCGTACTGCTCCTCAAGGGCCTGGACCAGGGCGGCGGCGTCCTCGGTCTGGGCGACCTGCCTGTCGATCTCCACCCGGACCACCTCCGCGGCGGACCGCAGCCCATCGCCGGGCAGGAGCAGCCCGGTGCTGCGTGAGACCGAGGTGAGCAGCACCTCGGCGGCGGCCGGGTACTCCGTCTGGGCCACGTAGTGCGGCACGTGCGCGGCGAAGCCGAGCGCGTCGCGGCCCTGCTCGCCGAGGCGGAACTCCAGCAGATGACCGACGCTGCCGGGCACCTGGACCCGTTGCAGCCAGGGCTCGTACCCGGCGATCAGCTCCGGTCGGGTGGCGTGCGCGGTCACACCGGTCGGCCGGGTGTGCGGCACCGCCATCGGGATCGAGTTGAGCCCGACGGTGAGCCGTACGTCCAGCCGGGCGGCGAGCCCGGCGACCGCGGCGGTGAACCGTTCCCACTGAAGGTCCGGTTCGGGGCCGGTGAGCAGCAGGAAGGGCGTCTCGTCGTCGTCGTGCAGCAGGTGCAGCTCCAACGCGGGCGCGTCGAAGCTCTCCCAGTGGTCCTCGACGAAGGTCATCACCGGCCGGCGGGAGCGGTAGTCGAAGAGCTGGTCGACATCGAAGGTGGCGATCGGCCTGCTCTCCAGCGAGGTGAGCAGTTGCTCGCGGGCCAGCCGGCTGGCGTTGCCGGCGTCCACGAAGCCGGTGAGGGCCTGGATCAGGACCGGTTGCCCGAGGTCGGGCAGATCGTCGGTGAGCTGGTAGAGCTCATGTGGGTCGAGCACCGGTGCGGACCTCCCTGAAATGTGCCTACGGAATGCCGACGCGACGGACGGCACCCGGTTCGGGCAACGTACCCGCCATCCTTGTGCATTCCTTCGCCGGGCGATCCGTTGCCTGCCGGTGGGCACGATCGGACCAACCATCCCAATACGCCTTTCGGACGATGGATGGTTCGGCTCAAAGGCCGAGTTTGTCGATCATGCGGGTGCGGCTGGCCCGATGTCCGCGCCTGTCACCGCCTGTGCCGGCCTGCGTGCGACACCTGCTTCATCCGGTACGCGAGGTCCGTTCCCCGGGCGCGTCCGGCCGCCCCACTCGTCCACCAGGGCACCCCGAATCTGTGGCGAGGACCACGTGATCACCCTGCGTGATCGGGGAGGTCGTCTGCCTAGCCTCGGCTGATGCGTGACGACGGCACCCTCGACGACCCGAACGCCCCGAGCAGCCCCACTGCCGAAATGGAGGATGGCACCTCAGCCGAACGGACAACCCCCGCGAGTCGGCTCCGCGCGTACGCCCGCGACCTGACCGGCCGTCGCCGGGCACAGGTGGCGCTCGCCACCGGCGTGGTCTGCTGCCTCGGCCTGGCCGCCGTGGCCCAGGTCCGCGACGGGGACGCCGGCGTGGCGACCCGCGACGTGGCCAGCTCGGAGCTGGCGCAGCGCGCCGAGCAGCAGAGCGCCTCCCGTGGTCTCGACCGTTCGGCCGCGCCGACGGCCCCCGCCGCGACCTCCAGCGCGACCCCGTCGCCGTCCGCGACCACCGCCGACCCGGACACCACCGCGCGGGCGCGCAAGGTCGTCACGGCGAAGCCGACCGACCCGGCGCCGGTCGCCGGGCTGGACAAGGAGCAGATGGACAACGCCAAGGTGATCGTGCGGACCGGTCGCGACATGGGCATTCCGCGGCGTGGCCTGGTGATCGCGGTGGCCACCGCCATGCAGGAGAGCAACCTCTACAACGTCGCCAGCGGGGTCCTGCCCGAGTCGCGGAACTACCCGCACCAGGGTGTCGGCTGGGACCACGACTCGGTGGGGCTGTTCCAGCAGCGCTCCAGCAGTGGGTGGGGCCCGGTCGGCCGGTTGATGGACCCCGCGTTCGCCACCCGCCAGTTCCTCGCCGCGTTGCAACAGGTGCCCGGTTGGCAGCAGATGCGGCTCACCGACGCCGCCCAGGCGGTGCAGATCTCCGCCTATCCCGAGCACTACCAGCAGCACGAATGGCGGGCCACCCGGGTCGTCGACGCCATCGTTCCGGCCAGGTAGTAGCCTACCGACCACTGTGGATGGTGGGGTTGAACCTGTCGCGTCCCGGGTACAACCGTTGCGGGCACGGAGTACACATGACCCAGGCACCACCGACAGGAGGACGTCATGTCACTGATGCAGCGGATCAGCACCTTCTTGCGATCACCCAAGGGGCAGCAGCTGGTCGACAGGGGTCGGCGCGAGATGGCCAAGCCCGGCACCCAGCAGAAGCTCAAGGGGTTGGCGGCGCGGCTGTCCAACCGCCGCCGCTGACCGCAGCGGTCGTCCTGCCCGCCGTGACCCCTGGGGAGACCCGGTGACCGACACCCCACCCGTCGGCGGTCAGCCCGCCGTGCCCACCTCTGAGCCGTCCGCCGACACGCCGGAGGCGCCGCCGGCCGCGCCGGAAGGTCCGCCGGCGCGGCTGTGGGACCGGATGCGCGACGATCCGCAGTACGCCCCGGAGCACCTCGCCCTGGAGGCGGTGCGCCGACTCGGGCCGGAGGCCGCGCAGTGGGCCGCCCGGGCCCGTGCCGAGCACCCCGGCGTCTCGGCCGATGCCCTCGCCGACCAGGCTGCCCGCAAGTTCGTCAACTTGGCCCGCCTCTCCGGTGCGGTTTCCGGTGCGGCCGGGCTGCCCGGCGCCGTGCTCGACGTGGGCGTGCTGGCCTGGACCCAGGCGCGGATGGTGCTGCACATCGCCGCCGCGTACGAGGTGGACCCCCTGCACAACGACCGGGCCACCGACCTGCTCGTGCTGCAACGGGTGCACAAGGTCGCCGAGAGCGCCCGGCTGGCGCTCGGGGTGGCCGCAGGCCGGGAGCGCGCCGATGCGCTGTTCGGGCCCGGCGGCCAGCGTCCGCTCGGCCGGGTCATGCTGCAACTCGGCGTCCGGCTGGCGCAGATGGCCGGCGTCCGGGCGGCCAAGCGCATGGTCGCCAAGATCGTGCCGGGTGCGGCGATAGTCCTCGGCACCTGGGCCAACTCGTCCGCCACCAAGGACCTCGCGCAGCGATCCCGCGCGCTCTACGGCCAGCGCGGCGTCGCCGTTCCGGAGCCGCGCCGCCGGTGAGCCGCTGGCTGCTGGCCCGTGTGCCGCTACCGGTGAGCCGCTGGCTGCTGGCCCGTGTGCCGCTACCGGTGAGCCGCTGGCTGCTGGCCCGCTCGTCGGTGTGCCGCTGCTGGTGAGCCGCTGGCAGAGGGCGGCCCGGTGGCTCAGCCGGCCAGGCCGGAGGCCCGCCAGGTCACCTCGGCGAGCCGGCCCTGCCCTGTGGCATTCGGGTGGAACCAGTCCAGCGGGTTGAGCAGGTCCAGGGTGAACCGCACCTTGTGCACCGCGCCGCCGTCGTGCCGGCACCGGGAGCCGTACGCCCGGCAGGCCGCCACCAACTGCGCGTTGTACGCCTCGATCCGCTCCCGTACTGCCGCCCGGCGGGCACGGTCGGCGGGTGCCGTCGACGTGGCGTCGGCCAGCAGGGCCGGGCAGATGCCCCGCCGCCACGCGCGTGTCGCCCGCGGGTCGTCGTGCCCGACCTCCCAGAGCCGGTACAGGTCGGGAATGCTCACCACGAGCACCCGCGCCTTCGGCCGGCCGGTCCGCAGCGCCCGCAGACCCCGATCGACGTCGGCCCGGAACTGCGCAACCGGGGTCATCGCGTCGACCCCGCCCCGGCAGATGTCGTTGGCGCCGATCAGCACCGTGACGTAGTCGACGCGGTCGCGTACCGCCGCTTGGGCTTGGCCTTCGAGGGCGTCGGCGCGGGCACCCGGCCGGGCATGGTTGTACGCCCGCCCGCGGATCTTGGGGTTCTGGTCGAGCAGCCGCCGGTAGTGGCTCTGCACCCGCAGCCCGTCGCCTGTCGACCAGGAGTTGCGCTCGCAGGAGGTGAGCACCAGGCAGGAGGCGAAACCGGCGGTTATCGAGTCGCCGAGTGCGGCGATGCCGCCCGGCCCGCCGGACTGCGGCGCGCTCTTCGTGGGGCGGGGTGTCGCCGACGTGCCGCCTTCACAGGCCAGCGCGACGAGAGCCGCGAGGCAGGCCAGGGCGGCGACCCAGCGTCGAGGCATGACAACCCCCGTCTCGCAGCACAGAGCGACAGCGCGGTAACTCTATGCGCAGGGCGTGGTGCGGAGGGAACATGCTGTCGGATATGTGGCGAAGTGGCAGCGTCGAGGCTGCTGGGATGCTATGGCGGTGCCAGCCGGCCAGCGCGGCGTCCGGCGCCCGGTTAACGCTCCGGATCGAGGGTAGATCGTGGGGTATGACGAGATCGCAGCCCCGGCGTGCCCGTGGCACGGTCGGCCATGCTTACAGCGCGTTGAACCTTCGCCTCACCCTGGCCAGCTTCGGGCTGGTGATCATGGTGCTCTTCGCGGTCCTGGCGTTCTGGGCCGGGATCGCCTGGCTCGGCGTCGTCTGCGCGATCTTCGCGGTTGTCGCAGTGGTCGACCTGGTCGTGATCCAGCGCCGTCGCGCCGCCCGCCGCCGCGAGGAACCGGGCGTACGACACTCGCTGTTCGAGTGACAGGAGGACGACATGCCCCACATCGCCACCACCAACCCCGCCACCGGACAGGTGCTCAAGACCTACGAGGCGATGTCCACCGAGCAGATCGACGAGGCCATCGAACGCACCGACCTCGCGTACCAGCAGCTGCGCGGAACCACCGTCGACAAGCGTGCCCGTTGGATGAGGGCGGCCGCCGACCTGCTGGACGCCGAGCGGGACGAGATCGCCCGGATCATGACCACCGAAATGGGCAAGACGTACGTCGCGGCGCAGGCCGAGGTGACCAAGTGCGCCACGGCCGCCCGCTTCTACGCCGACAAGGCGCCCGCGTTCCTCGCCGACGAGCCGGCCGACTCCAGCGCGGTCAAGGCCACCAGGGCCTTCATCCGCTACCAGCCGATCGGCGTGGTACTCGCGGTGATGCCGTGGAACTTCCCGCTCTGGCAGGTGATGCGCTTCGCCGCACCGGCGCTGATGGCCGGCAACACCGGCCTGCTCAAGCACGCCTCCAACGTGCCGCAGACCGCGCTGCTGCTGGAGGACGTGTTCCGCCGCGCCGGGTTCCCCGAGGGGGCGTTCACCACCCTGCTGGTCGGCTCGGAGGCCGTCGAACGGATCCTCGCCGACCCCCGGGTACGCGCCGCCACCCTCACCGGCAGCGAGGCCGCAGGCCGTTCCATCGCCCAGATCGCCGGCCGGGAGCTGAAGAAGACAGTCCTGGAACTCGGCGGCAGCGACCCGTTCGTGGTGATGCCCTCGGCCGACGTCGACCGGGCGGCCGAGGTCGCCACCACCGCCCGCTGCCAGAACAACGGCCAGTCCTGCATCGCCGCGAAACGCTTCATCGTGCACACCGACGTCTTCGACGCGTTCGCCGAGAAGTTCGCCGCTAACATGGCCGCGCTGCGCGTCGGCGACCCCATGGACCCGGACACCGACGTGGGTCCGCTGGCAAGCGAGCGCGGTCGGGACGAGGTGCACGCCCAGGTACGCGACGCGGCCGACAACGGCGCCACCATCCTCTGCGGCGGGGAGCTGCCGGCGGGCGACGGATGGTTCTACCCACCGACGGTGGTCACCGACCTCACCCCGCAGATGCGCATGTGGTCCGAGGAGGTCTTCGGCCCGGCCGCCGGCCTGTACCGGGTGTCCTCGTACGAGGAGGCCATCGAGGTCGCCAACGGCACCAGCTTCGGGCTCGGCTCGAACGCCTGGACCCGGGACAAGGCCGAGCAGGAACGCTTCGCCACCGACCTGGACGCCGGCAACGTCTTCATCAACGGCATGACCACGTCCTATCCGGAGCTGCCGTTCGGCGGCGTGAAGAACTCCGGCTACGGCCGGGAGCTGTCCGCTCTGGGCATGCGGGAGTTCTGCAACACCAAGACGGTCTGGGTGGGCGAGGGCGCGGCCTCCGCGGGCGCCGGCGCGCACGCCGAGTAGCTCGCCGCCTGCAAGGAAGGGCCCCCTGTTAGCGCCACGGCGTTAACAGGGCCCTTCCTTGCAGGCATCAGGCGGTGCGAGCCTGGGTAGGAAGAGCCGGCATGACGTCGTTCGCTTTCCACGCCTCGCATGAACAGATCGGTCCGCGCGCCCTGCTGGAGTCGGTGATCCACGCCGAACGGGCCGGCTTCGACGCCGCCATGTGCTCCGACCACTTCGCGCCGTGGAGCGCCCGGCAGGGCGAGTCAGGCTTCGCCTGGTCCTGGCTCGGCGCCGCCCTGCAGGCCACCGGCCTGTCCTTCGGCGTGGTCAACGCGCCCGGCCAGCGCTACCACCCGGCGATCATCGCGCAGGCGATCGGCACCCTGGGCGCGATGTACCCGGGCCGGTTCTGGGCAGCGCTGGGCACCGGCGAGGCATGCAACGAACACATCACCGGGGACGGGTGGCCGCGCAAGGACATCCGCACGGCCCGGTTGCGTGAGTGCGTGGACGTGATCCGCGCGCTGCTGGCCGGTGAGGAGGTCAGCCACGACGGCCTGGTCCGGGTGGACCGCGCCCGACTGTGGACCCGCCCCGAGCAGCCGCCCGCTCTCGTCGGTGCGGCAGTCAGCGTCGCCACCGCCCGGTGGTGCGCCGAGTGGGCCGACGGGCTGATCACCGTGAACGCGCCGGTCAAGCACCTGCGCGAGATGATCGACGCGTACCGGGGCGCCGGCGGGCGGGGGCCACTGCACCTCCAGGTGCACGTCTCCTGGGCGCCGGAGCAGGAGCAGGCGGAGGCGATCGCGTACGACCAGTGGCGTAGCAACGTCTTCGCCCCGCCGGTCTGCTGGGACCTGGACTCACCCGAGCACTTCGACGTCGTCTCGGCCGACGTGCCGCTCGAACGGGTCGCCGAGGTGGTGAACATCTCCGCCGATCTGGGCCGGCACGTCGGGTGGCTCGAGGAGTACCTGGAGTTGGGCTTCGACCAGATCGCACTGCACCACGTCGGGCAGGAGCAGCGCGGGTTCATCGACACGTTCGGCGCGGAGGTGCTGCCGAAGCTGCGCACCAACGGCTGATCGGGCTCGACCCAGTGGCCCGTACCCTCTGGGAAGCCTGCCGCCGGTCGCGGCTCGGTGCGGGAAACCCGCTTCAGGCGCGGCGGTTTGACCTCGGAGGCGCTCAGTCGAGCCGGCGGACGAGGACTTGCCCGGGCCACGGGTCGAGTCCCGGTCGGGTGACAGTGAACGAGTCGGTCGCGGTGAAACCGCAGCCCTCGTAGAAGCGGACCAACGCCCGGTCGTCGCCGCCGTAGCAGTCCACCCGCAGCAGCCCCAGCCCACGCGACCGGGCCAGGTCGGCGGCGTGCTCCAGCAGCCGCGCCCCGATCCCCAGGCCGGTGTGCTCCCGGTCGGTGACCAGTAGCCGCACGTAGAGTTCCGGCTCGGTGGCCGGTGGTACGTAGTCGCTTGCGGCGCCGACGACCAGCGCACCGACCGGGCGGTCGCCGAACATCGCCAGGTAGAGGCCGCCACCGGAGGCCCAGTCGTCGGCCTGGGCGATCCGGCGCGGATCGGTCGACGGGCGTGCGGTGCCCCACTGACCGGTGCGGCCACGCGCGACCAGCCAGGCGGTGGCACCGTCGAGCAGCCGCAGCACGGCCCCGGTGTCCTCGGGCCCGCCGGGGCGAATGGCGATGGTCTGTTGACTGGGCATGCCCGCCATGGTGCTACACCAGGGGCGGGTGGCCAATGCCCACCGGGTCAACGCCGGGCTGACCAGGCCCACCACGGCGAAGAGCCCTCCGAGGGCCAGCCAGCCGGCCACACCGCCGTCGAGCACCGCAATCGCTGGCGCACAGCCGCCGTGACATAGCCCTGTTGCGGCGCCCGACCCCGGTCCCGTCTCAGTTCGGGCGCCCACCGAACCGCCACTGATGTACCTCGATTCCGGCGTATCGGTCAGCGGAGAGTACTTCCCGCGCGGCGTCCGCGTCGGGCGCCTCCAGCAGAACTGCCGCCCCGAGCACCAGGGAACCGTCATCGGACAGGAGCGGTCCGCTGGCGATCAGCTCATCGCGGATCGGCGGGTCGGCGGCGTCCGCCGCAGGCTCCAACGTGAACCCGAGGACGAGGAAACGGTGGTAGTCAGGCTGGCCGGCGTTGAAGTCCCACATCCGGCGACCCAGGGAGTTGTGCCACCGCCGCAGCAGCACGTCGCGGTAGGCGCCAGCCTGGTAGCCGGGTTCATCGAACGCGAAGGCGCGGGCAGCGGTGGGATCTGGCAGATCGAGGATGTGCACGCTGCCGGTCAGAGTTCCGTCGCTGGTGAAGGTGGGACCGCGGGCGATCATCGTCGCTGCGAATCGATCCATGTACGACCAGTGCTGCTCCACCATCCGGCTCCGCAGCGGTGTCGAACCGGGACGATCGCGGTGGTAGCAGAAGAATTCCATGGGCCGAGCGTCGCCGAGGCCCCTGACGCACGCAAGGAGATTGCTGTGCAGTTCGGGCTTGCCCGCCCAACCCCGGGCCGCCGCACGGGCGGAAGGGGTTGAACCGCTGCGGATCTTGGACAGTTTCCGTTCCATCCGGACGGCAACTGTCCAAGATCTCGCGTTTCAGGCGCGGTGGGGTACCTGACTGATCGACGGTCCCGTTGCTGCTGGCGCCGGTAGCTGGGTTGGGATCCGACTGACGGGCGCCGGGCCTGGTGGCGCAGTTCCTACTCATATGGCGGTTCGGCGACGACGGGGAGTCCGTGGCTGACCGCGCCGAACAGTTGGCCGCTACTCGGGAATGTCGGCTCAGCGCGCTCCGCTGTCGACGAGGCGTTCGGTGGCGAGGCAGGAGACGAGGCAGCGTTCCTTGGCGTCGCCGCTCAACCGGGCGGTCCAGTCGGTGAGGCCGCCATCGCCGACCTCCAGGCTGCCGCCCCGCACTGTGATCCGGATGGCGCAACCGGTGTAGTAGCTCCGGCCGCGTCGCCGCTCCGGCTCGTCCACGAGCGGCACCAAGGGCTGGCCGAGGGCCTGCGCGTCGCCCGCCGACGCGGCGTTTCCGTCCAGTGCCGGTCGGACGGTGTCGGCCAAGCGCTCCCGGATGACCTCGTCGTCGAAGACAGTGATGTGCAGTTGGGGTACGGCCGCTGGTGCCAGGTCGGTGAGGACTGTCCGCCAGTAGGTGAGGTGCCGGATCAGCAGCCGTGCCTGCGTGCTGCCCGAGCCGGCGTCGCGTGCGCTGGAGACCAGGGCGAAGAGCCGGAAGTGCGCCGACGCGCCGCCGCCGAAGTCCTGTGCCCGCAGCACCCGGTGGGCGGCGGCGAGGTGCACCTCGCCGCCCCGGCGGCGACGTAGGGCCGCCTCGATCGCGAGGGCGTTCGTGGGATCGCTCAGGACCTCGCTGGCGCGCATGGTGGTGACGATCCTGTTCTGGCTGACAGGTGCGACCGCCGTGCAGGTGCCCACCGGTACGACCGGCGACAGCTCCACTCCGCAGACGTCGGCCGGTAGCAGTTGCCACATCCGCGCTTCGAGCTGAGCGAGCGCGCGGGGGTCGGCGCGGGCCGGTCGGACGAAGCGGTCCTCGCGCCAGCGGCGGACCACGTCGGCCGGGTGCACGGTGGCCGCGCGGTCGCGGGCCACGCCCAGCAGGAGGGTACGCAGGTCCGCGCCGGACAGGCCGGTCAGCGCGGCCCGCGTCCCGGCCGGCACCGCCGCCCACACTCGGCGTTCGGCGTCGGTCAGTTCGTGGCCGTCCATGGCCACCACCATCGGGTACGCCGTCGGCAGAGGTCCACCGGATTTGGTGAATCGCTCACGTCATCGGGGCTCGAAAGCGTCGCAGGAGCCACAGGGGAGCGGCAGTGCCCGAGGCTCGCGGTGCGGGGCTGGTGGCCGCCCGGGGGAGCGGCCACCAGCCGTACCGATCAGGTCAGGGTCAGCTCAGTGAGCAGGCCCCGCCGTTGACGGTGACCAGGCCCGGGTTGGGGTTGGCCCCGCCCGATGTGGTCGCGTTGAAGCCGAACGTCACAGTGCCGCCGGGAGCAATCTTGGCGTTGTGCGACTCGTTCTTCGCGGTCACCGTCGCGCCGGCCTGGGTGACCTTTGCCAGCCACGCCTCACGGACACGCTGGTCGCCGGTGAACGCGAACCGCACGCTCCAGCCGTTGACCGCCGTGGTGCCGGTGTTCTTGATGGTCAACTGCGCGGTGAATCCGGTGCCGCCCTGCCAGGTGCCGTAGTTGCTGTAGCTCACCGAGCACGTGGTGGCCGGCACCGCACCGGCGTCGCCCTGGTCGGCAAGGAACGAGGAGATCCACGCCAGCGCCGAGTTCCAGTTGATCGCCACCTCGTTCGTGGAGTACGAGTTGATGTCGTCGACGTAGCAGAACATCGGCTCGCAGCCGGCGAGCAACTTCGCCACGAACGGGTCCTGGAGGGCCGCGTTCGGGCCACCGGCGATGGAGCCGGCGGGCGGTCGGGGCATGCTGGGGTCGAGCTGGTGGCCGAAGATCCGGCTGTGCTGGTTCTGGGCGGCGTGCTCGCCCCAGCCGGTGACGTAGGAGATGTTCAGGGCGTTGCGACCGAAGATGTAGTCCATGGCCTGCACGGCACCGTCGCGGTAGGCGGGGTTGCGGGTCAGGTCGAACGCGGTGGCCAGCACCACGGCGTTGTTGATGACGTTGCTGTTGCCGCCCCAGAAGTAGCTGTTGGCGTCACCGGGCATCGGCAGCCCGTACGCCTGCCGGCGCAGCTCGGCGAGGTACGCGTCGGCGGCGGCGGTGACCGAGGCGCGGATCCGGGTCACGTCGGCGGTGGGCAGCCCGTTGGGCACTGTGGCCAGGTCGAGGCGGCCCAGCGCGGCGACGCTCTGCCAGCCGAAGCCACGGCTGTCGAACACGTCCCCGGTGTGGTGCGGCGAGGCGGTCAGGTCGGTCAGGTAGGTCTGCGCCCCGGTGGTGAGGTACAGCTCGGCCGCCGCCCAGTAGAACTCGTCGGTGACGTTGCTGTCGTCGTACGCGCCGCCGCCCGTGCCGTCGGTCGGGCTGGCGTACACCGCAGGGTGTGCCTTGGCGGCGCTGTAGGCCGTCTTCGCGGCAGTGCCGCAGCGGGCCGCGAACGCCGCGTCGTAGGGGGCGTAGAGCCGCGCGCACTGGGCGGCGGTGGCGGCGAGGTTGAGGGTGGCAGCCGTCGACGGCGCGTGCAGCTCGCGCGGCTGCGGGTCGTCCTCCGGGGCGAGCGGCAGGCCCGTCCAGTTCCGGTCGTGGATCTTGTGGTGGACCATTCCGGCGAGCGGCTTTCCGGCGGGGACCTGCATGCGCAGCAGGAACTCCAGCTCCCAGCGGGCCTCGTCGAGGATGTCCGGCACGGCGTTGCCGCGCTCGGGGACCCGCAGCGTGCTGTCTGCCAGCGCGGCGCCGCCGGCCGCGGTGGCCGCCGTCTTGGTCCGCTCGAAGGTGTTCAGCAGCTGGTAGGTGGCGATGCCGCCGTTGACCACGTACTTGCCGTGGTCGCCGGCGTCGTACCAGCCGCCGCGCACGTCCAGCGAGTAGTCGCAGACGCCCGGCTGGCACGGCACGTTGGTGTCGCCCTGGTTGGGGGCCACGTCGAGGTGACCGGCGGGGCGGGCGTACTCGTCGCCGATCAGGTCGCCGTCGATGGCGATGCCGCTGCGCTGGGCGTAGAAGAACTGCAGCGAGTCGGAGCGCAGCTGGTTGTAGAGGGTGCCGGAGATGTCGAACGGGTGGCTGGTCTCACCGTCCACGGTGAGCGTCAGCCCGCTGCCGGGCGTGCGGTAGCTGGAGAAGTCGAGGGTCTGCACGTTCTGCCCGGAGGCTTCGTCGACGCCCCGCGCTGTGGTGGTGCCGCTGGCCAGGACGGCGCCGGCGGCCGAGCGCAGCTGCCACGGCAGCGGCTCGGTGGCCTCCGTGACCACTGTGGCGTTCTTCGGCCCGCCGGGCAGGTAGCCGACCTGGTTGACGCGTACCCGTGGCCCGGTGTCCGGCACGTACGGCTCAGGGGGTTCGCCGCCGCGCAGCGACACGTCGTCGAGGCAGACTGTCTGCGCCGCGGCGCTGCCGCCGACCTGGAAGATCAGCTGGGCACCGGAGTTGTCGTCCGGGACGGTGAAGGTCTGCTCGAACCGCTGGGCGGTGCCGGTGGCGGCGGCGTCCACTGCGGCGTAGGTCGTGTAGGGGGCGCTGCCGAGTTGCAACACCGCCTTGACGGCGGTGCCGGGAGTGGCGGAGATGTCGAAGCCGAGGGTGTATTCGGCGCCGGCGATGAGCGGCACGCCGTCCTGGCCGATGCCGGCGTCCCACGGGTTGGCAAGCCCACCGGGGACGGTGGTGCAGAGCCGGCCGTCGGTCACCGTGAGCGCGTCGGTGCCGTAGGAGAACCAGGGGCTCACACCGGCGCTGAAGTCGCCGTTCTCGATCTGTTCGGGGGCATCCGGGGGTGGGGCGGCGTAGGCCGCGCCGGCACCCGCGCCGGTGAGGGCCAGTGTGGTCGCCGCAGCCAGTAGGAGGCGGCGTCGGTGTGGCGTCACGGGGGAGTCCTTCCGGGACGGGAAGTGAGGCAGGTGGTGGTGGAAAAACCTGGGAGCGCTCCCAGGTATCGGCTCGATGTTTCCAGTGGCGCTACCTCCTGTCAATTGATCCGACTGGATGGGTTGTCGCGTTCGACGAGGGCGGCAGGAGAGGCCGGGCGGGCGCGAAACGACGGCGCGCGAACGTGAGATTCACCGCGCCACGCACCGTCGTCCTGATCTCCTAGAGACAACTGCGCCCTTCGCCTGGCAGGCTGCCACCCATGACCCTGAAGCTGCGTTCCGTGGGAACGAGCGACCGTGGGCTGATCCGCAGCGGAAACCAGGACGCCCTGCACGCCGGCACCTGGCTCGTCGCCGTCGCCGACGGTATGGGCGGAATGGCCGCCGGTGACCTGGCCAGCGCGCTCACCATCGACGCGGTCGCTCCGCTGGACGTGGAGACACCCGAGGACG
The DNA here is from genome assembly GCF_001279555.1 of Micromonospora sp. NRRL B-16802. Classification (NCBI taxonomy): domain Bacteria; kingdom Bacillati; phylum Actinomycetota; class Actinomycetes; order Micromonosporales; family Micromonosporaceae; genus Micromonospora; species Micromonospora sp. NRRL B-16802. The sequence continues at coordinate 49,084 of NZ_LGEB01000050.1, forward strand.
CCCTGGTGGCCGCGCTCGAAGGCGGCATCGCGCTGGCCACCGCCCGGATCAGTGCGGCTGTCGCCGAGGACCCGGAGCGCCAGGGCATGGGCACCACCCTGACCGCCCTGCTCTTCGCCCGTACCGGCACCTGCCTGGCCCTGGCACACATCGGCGACTCGCGGGCCTACCTGTTCCGCGAGGGTGTGCTCAAACAGGTCACCCGCGACGACACCTTCGTCCAGATGCTTGTCGACCAGGGTGTGATCACCGCCGACCAGGCCAGCAGCCACCCACGCCGGGCGGTCGTCACCCAGGCGTTGCAGGGCGAGGACGTGAACCCGTCGTACGCGACGATGGTGCCCCGCGCCGGCGACCGGTGGCTGCTGTGCAGCGACGGCCTCTCCAACGTCGTCCGCCCGGACACCCTCGCCGAGGTGCTCACCACCTATCCGGACCGGGACGCCTGCGCCGGCAAGCTCATCGACCTGGCGCTGCACGCGGGCGCGCCGGACAACGTCACAGTGGTGGTGGCCGACGTCGTCGAGGAATAGCGGGCCGTCAGCGCCGCCGGGGCGCGGCACGCCGGGTGGGTGTCGCGGTGCCCGGGTCCTCCGGCCACGGGTGGCGCGGATAGCGTCCCCGCAGCTCCGAGCGGACCTGCGGATAGCCCGTCCGCCAGAACGACGCCAGGTCGGCGGTGACCGCCACCGGCCGGCCCGCCGGGGAGAGCAGGTGCAGCAGCACCGGCACCCGGCCACCGGCGACGCGCGGGGCCGCCGGCCAGCCGAACGTCTCCTGGAGTTTCACCGCCAGAACCGGCGCCGCCGGGTCGGCGTAGTCCACCCGGATCCGTGACCCGCTGGGCACCTCGATGCGCTCCGGGGCCAACTCGTCCAGCCGGGCGGCCTGCGCCCAGGGCAGCAGACGGCGCAGCGCCGAGGTCACGTCGACCCGCCCCAGGTCGGCGCGTCGCCGGGCGGCGGCGAGTTCCGGGCCGAGCCAGGTCGGCGCGGCGGCGAGAAGCGCCTCGTCGCCGACGTCCGGCCACTCGTGGCCGAGGTGGTGCCTGCAGAATGCCATCCGCTCGCGCAGTGCCCGCGCCGCCGGCGTCCAGGGCAGCAGCCCCAACCCCTCCTGGCCCAGACCGGCAAGCAACGCCGCCGCCACGTCCGCCCGGTCCGGGCGGTCCAGCCGCCGCGCCACCAGCTCGATCGCGCCCAGCCGGGTCACCTCCCGGGCCACCACGTCCCCGTCGGCCCAGCCGACCTCCCTCCGCGTGGACAGCAACGGGCCGGCGGCCTCGCGGGCGGTCGCCTCGTCCAGTGGGACGGCCCGGCGGATCCGCGCCGACGGAGCGCCGGGGGAGCGGTCCGCGACGGCCACCGCCAGCCAGTCCGACCCGGTCAACCCCGACCCGACCGCCAGCTCCGCGGCGGTGCCACCCGTCATGAGGTACGCCGACCCGCCCGGCCGCCGCACCCGCGCCAACCGCTCGGGGTACGCGAGACCGACAAGCAGCCCGGCGGCCAGATCGTCGGTGAGCTCTGCCGAGCCGGCCCGCCCCTGCCGAGGGGCGTCGGAGGGCAGCGCGGCGCGCAGCCGGCGTACCTCGGTGCGCCAACGCGCCGTGGCGCCCGCGTCGACCCCGCCGCGCAGCCGTCGCCAGCCGGCCACCAGGTCGTCGCCCGGGCCGGCCGCGCTGTCCTCGGCGAGCACTGCCACCACCTCGGCCGCCCGGTCGGCGCCGACCCGACCGGCGCCGTCGAGCAGCGCGCGGGCCAGCCGTGGGTGCGCGCCGGCAGCGGCGATGGCCCGCCCCCGCGCGGTGATCCGACCGTCCGCGTCGATCGCGCCCAACGTCTGCAGGGTGTCCCGGGCCACCGCCATGGCGGCGGCCGGCGGCGGGTCGGGCAGCGCGAGTCCGACCCCGTCGGGCCGGCCCCAGGCGGCCAGCTCCAGTGCGAACCCGGTCAGGTCGGCGGTGGCGATCTCCGGCTCCGGCCGGGCGGGCAGACGCTCGTGGGTGGCCTCCGACCAGCAGCGGTAGACGTACCCCGGTGCCTCCCGGCCGGCTCGCCCGGCGCGCTGGGTGGCGGCGGCCCGGGAGACCGGCACGGTGACCAGCGCGCCCAGTCCACGGGCCAGGTCGATGCGCGGCACCCGGGACAGTCCCGCGTCCACCACCACCCGCACGCCCGGCACGGTGAGGCTGGTCTCGGCCAGCGCGGTCGCCAGCACCACGCGCCGCCCGCCGTCGGAAGCGCCGCCCCGGGGCCGCAGGGCCGCGTCCTGCTCGGTGGCCCGCTGACGACCGTGCAGCGGCAGCAGCGCGACTGTGCCCCGAAGGTCGGCGAGCCGGCCGGTGACAGCGGCGATCTCACCGGCGCCCGGCAGGAACACCAGGACGTCACCCTCGTGCTCGCGCAGTGCCCGGCGAACGGTGGCCGCCACGTGGTCGAGCAGCGCGCGGTCCACAGGCCCGGCGCCGGGCGGTGCGATCGGCCGGGTCGGCGGCGCCCAGATCCGTCGTACCGGGTGCAGCGCCGACTCGGCACGGACCACCGGGGCCGCGCTGGTGCCGCCGAGCAGCGCGGCGAACCGGTCGGTGTCCGGGGTGGCGGACATGGCCAGGAGCCACAGGTCCGGCCGGAGGGCTGCCCGCGCCTCCACAGTGAAGGCCAGCGCGAGGTCGGCGTCGAGCTGTCGCTCGTGGCACTCGTCGAGCAGCACGGCGCCCGTGCCGGGCAACTCCGGATCGTGGTGCAGCCGGCGGACCAGCAGGCCGGTGGTGACCACTTCGATCCGTGTGGCAGGGCCGACCCGGCGCTCACCGCGTACCGCGTAGCCGACGCGCTCACCCACGCGCTCACCGAGCAGCTCGGCCATCCGGCGGGCCGCGGCGCGCGCCGCCACCCGGCGTGGTTGCGCGATGACCACCCGCCCGTCGACCCGGTCGGCCACGGCCAGCGGGGCGAGGGTCGTCTTACCGGTACCCGGCGGGGCCACCAGGACCGCGGCGCCGGCCGCGTCGAGCGCGGCCGTCAGCGCCGGCAGCGCCGGGCGTACCGGCAGGTCCAGGGTTACGTCGGAGAGCACGGCCCAGTCTCGCACCGGCTCCACGGGCTCAGCCGTCGCACCGGCTCGGCGGGCGTAGTCCTCGCACCGGCTCGGGAGGGCTCAGCCTCTCTGGTCCTCGCCGAGACTCCGCAGGAAGAGGCGCCAGGTTGTCGGGCCGAAGGCGAGCACCGGTCCGGAGCGGTCCTTGCTGTCCCGGACGGCGACCTGACCGTCGACTGTCGCGACCTCCACGCAGTTTCCGTTGCCACTGCTGCGCGTGCTGGTGCGCCAGTCCGCCCGGGTCAGGTCGAGCGCCGTCATCCGCCGTACCTCTCGTCTGTCGGCGTGCCACAGATGCGGTCACGCAAAGTTACGAGAAGCCTCCTCGAGACGGGTCATCGATGCCCCCGGATCGAGTGCCATCCGGCACAGCTCCTCGTGCAGAAGGCTATACCCGTGCACATGATCGGCATCCTCCAGAGCCAGCCCGACCGTGAGGTTATCCAGGTAAACCACTGAAGCGTCGGCGGCGTCGGCGAAGTTGAGGATCACGTACGGGGTGCTCATCGCCGGGTGCCCGCCGGCCGCGAACGGAAGTACCTGGATTGTCACGTTGGGTAGCTGGGCGATCTGGATCATGTGAGCCAGTTGTTCGGCCATCACCGTCGGGCCGCCGACCGGGCGCAGCAGCACCGCCTCGTTGAGCACCACCGACAGTTCGACGGGCTCGTCGCGGCGCAGCACCCCCTGCCGGTGCAGCCGGGCCGCGACCTTGCGCTCCAGGCCGTCCTCGCCAGCGGTGCGGCGGAAGATGGCCCGGGCGTACGCCTCGGTCTGCAACAGGCCGGGAACCGACTCGGCCTCGTACGTGCGCAGTGCCGCCGCCTCGGCCTCCAGCCCGACGTAGAACTCGAACCACTCCGGCAGCACGTCGCTGTAGTTCTGCCACCAGCCGCGTTGCTGTGCGCCCCGGGCGATCTCGATGAGTGCCTCGGCGTCCGCTCCGGTGACCGCGTAGAGGGCGAGTGCCGCCCGGACGTCGCGGGGCTTGATGCCGATCTGCGCGTTCTCGATCCGCGAGAGGTTGCTCTTGGACATGTCGAGTTGGCGGGCGGCCACATCAAGTGTCATTCCCGCGCGTTCCCGAAGCTGGCGGAGCTCCCGGGCGATGCGTCGACGGCGCACTGTGGGGCTGGCGGCGGGCCGGAGAGGACGGGTGGTGGTCACCCTCCGAGTCTGACACGACAAGATCCGCAGGTCGCGAGTGCACGGAGTGCAACTTTCAAATCTGGGAGTTGCATTGCGGTAGCTGTGGGTGCATCCTTTCCCGGTCGCGAACACTGTGGACGCCGTGCGGGAGGGCCGTTGCTCATCGCTGACGAGTTCTTCCTCATCGCTCACAACGACAGTCGTGGCAAGGCCAAGCTCCATCCGGCGGCGACCGGGCTCGGCCTGGCCGGTGGGCTGCTCGGCGAGCTGATCCTCTATGGACACATCACCGTCTCCGGCGGGCAGGTCGCCGTCCTCGACCGACGTCCACCAGCCGACGCGCTGGCGCACACAGTGCTCGACCAGTTGATCGGCGAGTCCCAGCACCACGCCGTCACCACCTGGCTCAGCTTCCTGGCGCAGAGCGCGACGACCTCGGTGGGCGAGCGGCTGGCCCGGGCGGGTGTGATGCGCCGCCAGGAGAGCCGCCGGTTGCTGCGTACCACTGTCAGCTACCTGCCCGTGGACCTCAACGCCGTGGCGTGGCCGGCCACGCGGCTGCGGGCCCTGCTGGACCGCCCGGAACCGCCGAGCGTGCCGGACGCGCTGCTACTCGGCCTGGTCGTGGCCGCCGGGCTGACCCGCGAGGTGCTGTGGAGCGCCGGACCGCGCGCGCACCACCGGTTGAGCGTCCTCATCCCCGCGCTTCCGGCACCTCTGAAGGAACTCGTCGGGCACACCGAAGCGGCCGTCGGCGCCGCCGTGCTGCGCGGCGTTCCGTGACCCCCCGGTAACCCCCAACCCTCTCGACATCCGGAGTAGTCGTATGCCATCGACAGGCGACAGACCCAGCAACGTCTCCGAAGCCCTCGCCCGAGGCCGCCTCGGCATCCCGTCGGTCATCTTCTTCGTGCTCTCCGCCGCCGCGCCGCTGACAGTGGTGGCCGGCGTCGTCACCACCGGGTACGGCGTCATCGGCGTGACCGGCATCCCGCTGGCCTTCCTGCTGATCGCGGCGGTGCTCGCCCTGTTCTCGGTGGGCTACGTGGCGATGTCCCGCCGCGTGGAGAACGCCGGCGCGTTCTACGCCTACATTTCCCGTGGCCTGGGCCGCCCGGCCGGCGTGGGGGCGGCCTGGATGGCACTTGTGGCGTACAACGCGCTCCAGGTCGGGCTCTACGGCACCATCGGCGTCGCCGCCGAGCCGGTCCTCGACCGGATCTTCGGTGGGCACCCGCACTGGTCGATCGTCGCCCTCGTGGCGTGGGCGATTGTCGGCCTGCTCGGCCTGCTCCGGGTGGACATCAACGGCCTGGTGCTGGCGGCGTTGCTTGTCGCCGAGATCGTGATCGTCCTGATCTTCGATCTCGGCCAGCTCGGCAACCCGGCCGGCGGCGAGGTCAACTTCGCCGGGTTCTCGCCGGACAACCTCTTCGTGCCCGGCGTGGGCGCGGTGCTGGTGCTGGCCATCCTCGGATTCGTCGGTTTCGAGTCCGCCGTGGTGTTCAGCGAGGAGAGCAAGGACCCGAAGCGCACGGTGCCGCTGGCGACGTACCTGTCGGTGGCCATCGTCGCCGCCCTGTACGCGCTGTCCTCCTGGTCCATGACCGTCGCGGTCGGGTCGGACCGGATCGTCGCGGAGGCCGGCGAGCAGAGCGTCGGGCTGATCTTCAACCTGGCCGCCGCGCAGCTGGGCGACACCGCTGTCACCATCGGCCAGGTGCTCTTCCTGACCTCGGTGCTGGCCGCGATGATCTCGTTCCACAACACCACGGCCCGGTACACGTTCGCGCTGGGCCGGGAGCGGGTGCTGCCGGCGGTGTTCGGGCGTACCTCACCGCGCAGCGGCGCGCCCCGGGCCGCCTCGCTGGCGCAGAGCGCTCTGGGCCTGCTGGTCATCGTTCTCTACGCCGTCAACGGCTGGGATCCGGTGGTCAAGCTGTTCTTCTGGGTCGGCACCAGCGGTGGCTTCGGCGTGCTTCTGTTGATCGCCACCACCTCGGTGGCCGTGATCGCCTACTTCGCCCGCTACGGCGGTGACGAGACGCTGTGGCGGCGGGCCATCGCTCCCGGCCTGGCCACCCTCGCGCTCGTCGTGATCATCTGGCTGGCCGTGTCGAACTTCGCCAACCTGCTCGGTGTCGCACCGGACTCCAACCTGCGCTGGATGCTGCCGGCCGTCTACCCGGTGGCGGCCGCGCTGGGCATCGGGTGGGCGCTGCTGTTGCGCCGCAACCGTCCGGACACGTACGCCCGGATCGGCCTCGGCGCGGCGAGCGCCGCCGCTGCCGCGCGACAGGCGGAGCAGCGGTCGGCGCCGCTGGGCGCGGAGATCCGATGAGCGCGGCCATCGAGCGGCTCGGGCCGGAGGACACAGCCCTGGTGGCCGGCCGGATCGCCGGGGCGTTCACCGCCCTGGAGGTGACCAGGTGGCTGGTCCCGGACGCGAGCAAGCGGGAGTCCGTGCTGGCCGGGGACTTCGAGATCATGGTCGACCACGCGATGCGGCACGGCCTGGTGTACGGAACCGCCGACCGGTCCGCTGTCGCGGTCTGGTTTCCGTCGGTCGGTGAGCCGGCCCCGCCGCCGCCGGACTACGACGCCCGGCTGGCAGCCGCCTGCGGGGAGTGGACCGACCGTTTCCAACACCTCGACGAGCTGTTCGCGGCGAACCACCCCCATGACGACCACCATCACCTGGCCTTCCTGGCGGTCGAGCCGGACCGGCAGGGGCACGGGTTGGGCACCGCGCTGCTGAAGCACCACCACGCCTGGCTGGACGCCAACGACATGCCGGCCTACCTGGAGGCGAGCGACCCCCGCAGCCGGGACCTGTACGCCCGGAACGGCTACCGGGCGCGCGAGCCGTTCCGGGTGCCGGACGGCACGCCGTTCTGGCCGATGTGGCGGGAGCCGGCAGGGCGCTGACGACACCGGCCGGGCCGCTGTCCTTCGGGGGAGCGACCCGGCCGGTACGCCGATGTCACATGCGTGAGGGCCGGGTCCGTGGACCCGGCCCTCACGCATGAACCGATCAGTACGTGCCGTCGAGCTGGCCGCGCAGCTTGGTCAGCGCCCGGGCCAGCAGCCGGGAGACGTGCATCTGCGAGACGCCGATCTGGTCGGCGATCTGCGACTGGGTCAGGTTGCCGTAGAACCGCAGGGTGAGGATCTTCTGCTCCCGCTCGTCGAGCGTGGCAAGCGCGGGGCCGAGGGCGACGCGCAGCTCGGCCAGCTCGAACTCGCTGTCCTCGCCGCCGAGCATGTCGCCCAGCTCGGTGGCCCGGTCGCCGTCGCCGGTCGGGGTGGACAGGGACACCGCGTTGTACGCGCGGGCACCCTCCAGGCCCTCCAGGACCTCTTCCTCGGTGAGCTTGAGGTGGGCGGCGATGTCGGCAACCGTCGGCGAGCGGCCGAGGGTCTGCAGGAGCGAGCTGTTGGCGTCGGAGATGGCCAGCCGCAGCTCCTGGAGGCGACGCGGCACCCGGATGTCCCAGGTGCGGTCGCGGAAGTGCCGCTTCAGCTCACCGATGATGGTGGGGATCGCGTAGCCGGCGAAGTCGACGCCGCGGGACGGGTCGAACTTGTCGATGGCCTTGATGAGGCCGACGGCGGCGGTCTGCGCCAGGTCGTCGGTCGGCTCGCCCCGCCCGCTGTAGCGGTGGGCGAGGTGGTTGGCCAGTGGCAGCCAGGCCTCGATCGCGCGGTCGCGCAGTGCGGCGCGCGACGGGTGGTTGGCCGGCAGCGCGGCCATGGCGTTGAGCAGATCGGCGGCGCTGTCGGTGAGCGCACGCGGGTCGAGCTTCGTGGTGGTGCTCGTCTGCGCGGCAGCGGTGGTGCTCGGCTGCTCGGTGATCGTTGGCGCGGTCATGGGTGGTCCTCCCTGCACCTCGTCCGCGGATAAAAGACGTGACGCTTTGGTTTAGCTTCGAATGGGCCGTTCGGGACTCACCTTAGCCTGATCGGCTCCCGGAAATCCAGCCGAAAGGCTGATGTACTTAAGGTGTGTTGGACCACAAATCGGGTGCAAGCGGACAAGGGTTTGCACTGCCATGACGTCTCTTACCCCGAAACTCGGAGGATGTGCCGGGGGCTAGCCGTCCCGTTCCTGCCCGCTCGGCCGGTTCGTCGGGTCCGCCGAACGGTCAACATGGAATCCGACATCCGGGCGGGAGTGTCGCCTATCCGTCGTTGTCCCGTCGACGGGACTGGCCGTAGCGTCGGTGTACCTATCCGGTTCGGAGGCACCGTGCTCGATCCAGCCGCTCCCCACCTCGTCGTGAACAGCCGCACGCTCTTCTTCAGCTGGGTGCCGGCGGACCCGGACGCGGTCGCCGCCCTGGTTCCGGCCGGGCTGCGTCCGCGCCCCGACCGCCAGGTGTTCCTCAACCAGTACGTCGTCGACGACGAGACGCAGACCTCAGGCTTCGGTGCCTACTCGCTGACGTACCTCGGTGTCTCGCTGATGGACGTCGACGCCCCCGGCGGGCTCAGCCCGGGCGGCTGGTGGACGCACTACGTGGCCTCCAGCCGGGTGGTCCGGGACTACGCCACCGCGCGCGGCGCCCCGACATTCGCCGGCCAGACCCGGATCGAGGCGGACGGCGAGGCACTGTTCTCCGAGACGGAGATCGACGGGACGCCGCTGGTCCGAGCGCGTTGCCGGGTGGGGCAGACCGGCCACCTCATCAGCAGTGGACATCACCGCTACTTCACCAACCGCAACGGTCAACTCCTCAGCTCCGTCTACCCGTACGTGGCGGAGCCCGTCGCGCCGTTCGAGATCGAGTCGGTGGAGTTCCTGCCCGGGCACCCCATGTACGCGCTGCGCCCGGCCAACCCGCTGATCATCGGCTTCGGTTACTACTCGCCGCGCTCATCGTTCGCCTACCCCGGCGGGCTCACCGTCTACCCGGGCGGCGGCATGCCCGAGCCGGCGCGGCAGGTTCACCAGGTGCCGGCGAGCCTGGCCCGCAGCGGCCTGCCGTCGGGGTCGTAGACCAGGCGGTACACGGGCAACGCCCAGGCGCGGGTGTACCACGGCAGGCGCTCCGGGCGGTGTGGGCGCAGCCGGCCGGGCGGCCGATCGCCCACCTGGCCGTCGTCGTACCACCGTTGAAGCGCGTCGGCAGCGGCCGTGACGGCCGCGACGGCGGCCGCTGGCTCGAGCAGGTCGGCGTCGTCCGCGTCGTCCGCGTCGCGGTCCAGGTGCTCGCGCCACAGGCGCAGCCGCAGGTCCCGGGCGAACACCCGCGCCCCGTCACCTCGGCCCGCCGGGTCGGTGGGCTCCCGTCCGTCGCGCGTGTCGTCGAGCACCGCGCAGGACAGCTCGCTGTCGTGCGTCCAGGACCGCCTGTTGAAGTTGTCGCTGCCGACGCTTGCCCAGACGTCGTCGACCACGCAGACCTTCGCGTGCACGTAGACCGGGCCGCCGTCGTGGTTCTCCACGTCGAACACGTGCACCCGGTCCGGAGCGGCGCGCTCGCACAGCGACAGTGCCTGCTCCCGGCCGACCATGTTCGGTGGCAGCGCCAGGGTGCCGTCCACGTCCGGATGCCGGGGCACCACGGCCACCAGGTGCAACTCGGGGTTGTCCCGCAGTGCCTGTGCGAAGAGGTTCGCCACCTCGGTCGACCAGAGGTACTGATCTTCCAGGTAGATGAGCCGGCGGGCGCGGCGTACCGCCTTGGTGTAGCCCCGGGCCACCGTGCGCTCGCCGTCGGGCGCGAAGGAGTAGCGCGGCCGGACCGCAGGGTAGGTGCGCAGCACCTGGATCTGGTGCGGCCCGCACTCGGGCGGGTCGGGCGGCTGCGCGGGCAGCGGATCCGGGCGCAGGTCCGCGCCGCGCAGCCGGTCCCGCAGGTACGCCATCGGGTTCTCCGAGTCCAGCGGCATCGGGTCGGTCCAGCGCTCCCGGAACAGGGTGTCCAGCGCGCCGACCACCGGGCCGCGCACCGCGAGCTGCACGTCGTGCCAGGGTGGGCGGGGACCGTAGCGGGGGGACATCAGCACCGGCTGCGGATCGCCGTGGTGCGCCGCGTCGTCTCGGCGGCTGTGGCACAGGTCGATGCCACCGGCGAACGCGATGTCGCGCTCCGGGGCGTCCGGGTGCCGCAGCACCACGAGCTTCTGGTGGTGCGAGCCGCCGCGCCGGACCCGCTGGTCAAGCAGGACCTCGCCGCCGGCCGCGGAGACCGCCTCGCTGAGGGTGCGGTTCTCCGCCTCGCTGTAGGCAAGCACGTCGAGGTGCGAACGCCAGATCAGCCCCTTGACCACCACGCCGCGCTGGGCGGCCTGGGCGAAGAGTTGAGCCACAGTCGGGCCGCCCGGACGCAGCAGTTGGTCCGGGTCGCCCCGCCAGTCGGTGAAGAACAGATGGTCACCGGCGGTCAGGGCCTGCACCTCGTCGACGAGCCTGTCGAAGTACGCGACACCGTGAATCAGCGGCTCAGCGAGGTTTCCCGTGGTCCAGACGGGTAACTCAGAGACCGGGTTGGCACGTTCCTGCGCGGTGAGGAACCAGTCCTGCAACGGCACGGTCCAGCCCTCCCCGAGGTCGACAACGTCCTCACGGTAGGACCCCGGCGGTGCGTACGCACGCCGGGCCGACGGACCGGTCCACCGGACCGCGCCGCTATCCGTTGACGCGACAACCGAGGAGGCCACACCATGCCCCGCGAGACGACGAGCCCCGTGACCGAGCACCGCGAGCCGGCGGTGGAGAGCGAAGGGGGTGCGCTGGTAGCGGTGTTGGTGATGGTGATTCTGGGAGTCGCGGGGATCTTCGCGGTCTCCTGAGGTGGCGCCGGCGCCCGGTATGTCCCGGGGCGCCAGCGCCGAACCCAGGAGCCGACCGGGGTCAGGGCCGTGAGCCCTGGCCGTCGGTGTGCGGCACCCGCTCGCTGGGGACAACGCCGAGCCTGCCGGCCTGGAAGTCCTCGAACGCCTGGATCAGCTCGTCCCGGGTGTTCATGACGAACGGGCCGTACTGTGCCACCGGCTCACGGATCGGCTGCCCGCCCATGATGTAGAGGTCCAGCGCCGGGGTGTTGCTGTCCTGCCCGGCGTTCGCGTCGAAGCGCAGCGCGTCACCCGGCCCGTGCACGGCGAGCTGACCGGTGCGGATCGGCCGGCGGTCGGTGCCGACGGTGCCGCGCCCGCCGAGGACGTACACCAGGGCGTTGAAGTCGGGCTGCCAGGGCAGGTCGACCTGCGCCCCGGGCTGCACCGTGACGTGCGTGATGGTGATCGGCGTGAAGGTCGAGCCCGGACCCCGGTGCCCGGCCACCTCACCGGCGATGACCCGGATCAGCGCGCCGCCGTCCGGCGTGGTGAGCAGCGCCGACTCCCGACCCCGGATGTCCTGGTAGCGGGGCGGGTTCATCTTGGCCGCCCGAGGCAGGTTGACCCACAGTTGGGTGCCGTGGAACAGCCCACCGCTGAGCACCAGATGCTCCGGCGGTGCCTCAATGTGCAACAGGCCACTACCGGCTGTCATCCATTGAGTGTCGCCGTTGGTGATGGTGCCGCCGCCACCGTGCGAATCGTGGTGATCGAAGACCCCGTCGATGATGTAGGTGACGGTCTCGAAACCGCGGTGTGGGTGCCACGAGGTGCCCCTCGGCTCGCCCGGCGCGTAGTCCACCTCGCCCATCTGGTCGAGGTGGATGAACGGGTCCAGGTCGGTGGTCGACACCCCGGCGAAGGCCCGGCGGACGGGGAAGCCCTCGCCCTCGAAGCCGCTGGGTGCGGTGGTCACCGTACGGACCTTGCGGAAGGCGGTGGTCTCGTCGAGCCGCGGCAGGCGCGGCAGGACGAGGACGTTGTCAACGGTGATCGCGGGCATCGGTGGCTCCTTGACTCGTGGTGTGGGTGGTCGAGGTGGACCGGGCCGCCCGCAGGCGGTGGCCGAGCCGTTCGAAGACCCGGGTGAGGCAGGCGACCTCGGCGTCGTCGAGGTCGTCCATCAGATGGGTACGCACCGACGCCAGATGGTGAGGCGCGGCTTCGGCGAGGGCGAGCAGCCCGGCGGCGGTGAGCACCGCCTCGCTGCCGCGCCGGTCGTCCGGACACGCCTCCTTGCTGACCAGCCCGCGCCGCTGCATGGAGGAGATCTGGTAGGTGAGGCGGCTGGGGGAGAAGACCAGCCGGCCGGCCAGCTCACCCATCCGGAGCCGCTGCCCCGGCGCCTCGGAGAGCAGGACCAGCACGTGGTAGTCGGCGAAGCTGAGGTCGCTGTCGGCCCGCAGATCGTCTTCCAGTTGGGTGACCAGGCGCTGGCTCGCCTCGATGTAGGCACGCCAGGCGGCCGCTCGGGTGCGGTCCAGGCTCTCTGTCACGACGCCCACGATAGCACTAGTTCAAAATTTAACTAGTCTCGTTCGACGTCGCCCACGTCACCTTGATGCCGGCCTGCGGCGGAGGTCGTGCAGCTTTGAAGGAATCCTGCGGAAATGGGGCGGCGGAGCTGAAGCGGGGTGTGCCAGACTCCCGCCTCGTGGAAAACGTCGAGCTCACCGTCGCCGACCTGCTGCTGCGCCCCTGGTCGGACGAGGACGCCCCGGCGGTGCGCGACGCCCTGAACGATCCGGCCATCGTCCAGTGGAACCCGCAGGGTGGCGGCCCGATCGACGACGGGGCCGCCCTGCTCTGGGTCCGGCGACGGGCCGACTGGTCGGCCGGCGACCACGCTTCCCTGGCGGTGACCGCCGCGAACGGTGGTGAACTGCTGGGCTCGGTCTCGCTGCACCACATCCGCCACGGCGACGCCTCCATCGGCTACTGGACGGTGCCGGCGGCGCGGGGCCGTGGAGTGGCGGTGCGCGCCGTCGGCCGGCTCACCGAATGGGCGTTCGCCGACCTCCGGCTGCACCGGGTGGAGTTGTGCCACGCGGTAGCCAACAGGGCCTCCTGCCGGGTCGCCGACCGGGCCGGCTACCTCGCCGAGGGAACGCTTCGCGAGTCGTACCGGTACGGCGACGGCCGCCGCCACGACGAGCACCTGCACGCCCGCCTGGCGACCGACCGCTAGGCGGCGACCGGCGTCACTCGGTCACCCTGCGCAGGAACGCCGCGAGGTGTCCGGTGGTGCGTTCGACCTTCTCGTCCAGGGTGATGGTCTCGTCGATGCGCCGACCGGCGTCCTTCTTGCCCCGCAGATACAGCGAGCAGCCCAGGTCGGAGCAGATGTACGCGCCCACCGAGTTGCCCTGCCGGCCGCCCGCCCCGGCCTTGCGGGCGGACATCAGCGCGACGCCGTCGCCGGTGTGCGTGGTGAGGCACAGCGAGCACATGCTCCGTCGGGCGCGCCCGGTCTGCTGCACCGCGACCCGCAGCGCCACACCGACGAGCCCACCGTCGGTCTCGGCCACCAGGTAGGCCCGCTGCGTCGCGGCGGGGTCCCGCCAACCGAGGAAGTCCAGATCGGCCCACGGTCGCAAATCAAGATCATTGGGTACGGCCAGCCGCTTCGCCTCGCCCTGAGTGCAGTTGACGAAGGACGCGCGGATGGCGGGCTCGGAAAGGGCTAACATAGGTTGTAGCCTAGCTCTCCTAGGCAAGCGATTAACAAGGCTAGTTTTGGAGGCTGCCGCGTGGCACGTGCAGGGATGACCGCCGAGCGCCTGACGCTTGCCGCCGCCGACCTGGCCGACGAGGTGGGCATGCCCAACGTCACAGTCGCGGCGCTCGCCCGGCACTTCGGCGTCAAGGACGCGAGCCTCTACTTCCACATCAGGAACGCGCAGGAGCTGCGGGTCAGGGTGGCGCTGCTGGCACTCGCGGAGCTGGCCGACCGGGTCGCCGACGCGCTCGCCGGCCGCGCCGGCAAGGACGCGCTCGTGGCCTTCGCCAACGCGTACCGGGCCTACGCCACACAGCACCCCGGCCGGTACGCCGCCATGCAGATCGACCTCGACCCGGACACCGCCGCCGCGAGCGCCGGTGTCCGGCACGCCGCGATGACCCGGGCGATCCTGCGCGGCTACCAGCTCACCGAGCCGGACCAGACCGACGCCGTACGGATGATGCACAGCACCTTCCACGGGTTCGTGAGCCTGGAGAGGACCGGCGGTTTCCGCCACACTCCCCGCAGCGCGGACGACTCCTGGGCGCGTACCCTCGACGCCCTGCACACCGTCCTGAGCAACTGGCCGGCGCGCTCCGACGCCTCGACGCCCACCGCCTAGGCTCGTGGGGTGCGGGATCTGGAGTTGGCCGACTGGCGCGAGCGCGTGGCCCGGCTGTACCTGTCCGACGTCGACCTCGCCGGCTTCCGCGCCGGCCGCGACGACCTCTTCGCCACCCATCCGCAGAGCCCGATCCCGCAGACCGACCGGCCCGGCTTCACAGGGCTGCGCTACTTCCCGCCCAACCCCGAGGCGGTGGTCGAGGCGCCGCTGCGGCCCGCCACCGGCGAGCTGCGCGTCGACACGGCCGGCCCGGACGGGGTCGTGGCCTACCGGCGGGTCGCGGTGGCCGAGACGCCGTGGGGGCCACTGACCCTGTGGTGGATCGAGGCGTACGGGGGCGGGCTGTTCGTGCCCGTACGCGACGGCACCTGCGGGCAGGACACCTACGGCGGGGGCCGGTACCTCACCGACACCGTGAAGGGCACCTTCGGCCGGGGCGTCGAGCTGCTGCCCGGCGACCGGGTCCGGCTGGACGCCAACTACCTCTACAACCCGAGCTGCGCGTACGACGACAGGTGGGCCTGCCCGCTGGCGCCTCCGGAGAACCGCCTCGACGTGCCGCTGCGCGCCGGCGAACTCGCGTACCACGACTGACCGGCCGCCCCGGCGTGCTGCCGGGACGGCCGGTCGACGGCCAGGTGGATCAGTGCGAGTGCGCCGGCTGGGGCATCTGTAGCCGGGACAGCACCTGCCGGGCCTGGTCGGCGAGCTGCGCGTCGACGATCACCGCGTACTGGCCGGCTCGTAGTGAGCTTGCCGAGGTGAAGTCCCGCTGCCCGCCGGTCATGGCGTGCGCGACAGCGCCGAAGACGGCGCCCCAGATCGCACCGATGACCAGGCCCACAAGGATCACCGCGAGCCAGTTGCCGACGGTGAAGATGCCGAACAGCAGGCCGATGAAGAGCCCGAACCAGGCGCCGGTGCCGGCGCCGAGCAGGGCGGCGCGACCGGTGGTCATCCGGCCGAGCACCGTCTCCACGAGCGTGAGGTTGGTGCCGACGATGGCGCTGTGCTCCACCGGGAAGCGGTTGTCGGCCAGATGGTCGACAACCCGCTGCGCGGCCGGATAGTCCGGATACGAGCCGATCGTCACGGTGGGCGGGCCGCTCTCCGGCCCGTGCCCATCACCGGCCAGTGCGGACAGTCGTCCTCCCGGACCGGCCGGAAGCAGGTTGCCGTTCTGTGCGCCGGGCCGCCATGCGGCGGTCGGCCCCGAAGCTGAGGTCATGAGCATCCTCCCTCGTCAGCGAGCCGAATTCCCGCAAGCGTCGAGCGGTAACGCCATCTGGCAGCGGCGATGCCGGCACGCGGTGGGGCATGCGCCAGACCATCCCGGGTAGGTGGCCGGTGTGGAGCGGACAGATCAGCGACCACGGCATCCCCGCCGACGGCCGCTGGGCGGCGCTTGTCGACCGCTCGGGCTCGGTGAACTGGTGCCTGGCTCGCCGACGCGCCCCCGACACGGGAGAATGCCGGAATGCGGTTGGTGCTCACGGCGGACACCCATCTGCCCAAGCGTGCCCGGGACCTGCCCGCGCAGCTCTGGACCGCCATCGAGGCGGTCGACGTGGTCGTACACGCGGGCGACTGGGTCGACGAGTCGCTGCTCGACGCGATGACCGCGCGGTCGCGGCGCCTCGTCGGGGTCTACGGCAACAACGACGGCCCGGCCCTGCGCGCCCGACTGCCGGAGGTGGCGCATGTCGACCTCGACGGGCTGCGGGTCGCCGTGGTGCACGAGACCGGCCCCCGGACCGGCCGCGAACAGCGGTGCGCGGCCCGCTTTCCCGACACCGACCTGCTGGTCTTCGGGCACTCTCACATCCCGTGGGACACGGTGGCCCCCGGCGGGCTGCGTCTGCTCAACCCCGGCTCACCCACCGACCGCCGCGCCCAGCCGCACGCCACGTACCTCACCGCCGAGATCCGTGACGCGCGGCTGACAGCTGTCGAGCTGCACCGGCTGCCCGCCCGCCGCTGAGCCCATCGGCACTACTGGCCGCGACCCGTCTCGGCCTGGAGCTCGTCGATCCGCTTGGAAGCCTCCGCCTTGGTGAGGTCGTCCGGCAGCGCCGCGTCCGCCTCCCGGGCGAGCGTCGCCAGGTACGACTCCTGGGCGGCCGTGGGCGGCTCGTCACCTGTGACCCACTCGTCCGGGTCCTTGATCGCGCCGCGTGGGTCGGCCTGTTCGTTGCTGCGGTCCGTCATCTCATCTCACCCTTTCTTCGAACAGGTGTGCCAGTACCCCGATCGGTCCCGCTTCATGCCGCACCGGACGCCTACGATCGGCCGGTGAGCGTGGACCGGGGTGCGGTGGTGGTCGGTGCAGGCGTCGCGGGGGTGGCCTGCGCGGTGGAGCTGGTCCGGGCCGGCGTGCCGGTGCAGGTCCGCGAGCGGGGGCACGTCTGCGGCGGCCGGATGGCAAGCAAACGCTTCGCGGGGCGACCCGCCGACATCGGCGCCGCGTACTTCACCGTGAGCGACACCGACTTCGCCGCTGTGGTCGACACGTGGCGCGCCGCCGGCCTGGTCCGGGAGTGGACCGACACCTTCCAGTCCTACGACACGAACGGCCGCCACGAGGTGCCCGGCCCGATGCGCTACGCCGCGCCGCGCGGACTGCGGTCGCTCGTCGAACACCTGGCCGCGCCACTGCCGGTGACCGTCGACCGGCTGGTGCTCAGCGTGGGACCCGGGCCGACGGTCGACGGCGAGCGGGTCGGCGCTGTGGCCCTGGCCATGCCCGGCCCGCAGGCCGCCCTGCTGCTCGACCCCGCACTTGCCGACGCCACAAGGGTCGTGCAGGCGCAGACCTGGTCGCCGTCGTTGGCCGCGGTGCTGCGGTTCCGGTCCCGGCACTGGGCCGCCTTCCACGGCGCGTTCGTCAACGACCACCCGGTGCTCAGCCTCGTCTGCGACGACGGCGACCGGCGGGGCGACGACGCGCCAGTGCTTGTCGCGCACACAGTGCCGGAGTTCGCCGCACGACACCTCGCCCAGCCCACCGCGGCCGGCCCGGCGATCGCACAGGCCGTGCGGGACCTGCTCGGCCTGCACGAGGAGGCCGCCGACGTGCACGTGCACCGCTGGACGTACGCGAAGCCGGCCGGCGACACCACCGGCGGCACCTGCCACCTCGACGCCGACGGCATCGGCCTGGCCGGCGACGCGTTCGGCAAGCCCCGGGTGCAGAGCGCGTGGCGGTCCGGCCGCGACCTCGGCCGTGCCCTGGCGGCCCGGCTCGGCTGACTGCTCGCCCGGTCTCAGGCGTGGCCCGCGCCGACGGGTCGGGCGTCGCCGCCACGTTCGGACGGGTCCGCGGTGCGCTCGCCCTCGCGGTCCAACAACTGCATGACCGGGGTCGCCGCGATCCCGTGCACCACCACGGAGACCAGCACCACCAGCCCGACAGTGGCCCACAGCAGCTCCGCCTGCGGAAAGTCCGCCTGCGTGGTGGCGTACGCGAGGTAGTAGAACGAGCCCACCCCGCGGATGCCGAAAAGCGAGATCACCAAGTGCTCGGCCGGCCGGCCCGGCGCGCCGCGCAGCGACAACCAGCCGATGACCGGCCGGATCAGGAAGACCAGCAGCAGCCCGACGGTCGCCGCCTGCCAGGTCAGCGGGGCGAGCAAACCAGTCACGATCGCGCCGCCCAGCAGCAGCAACAACACGAGGGTCAGCAACCGCTCGATCTGCTCGGCGAAGTCGTGCAGCACCGCATGGAACTCGTGGGTCCGCTCGGCGGACCGGATGGCCCGAGCGGCCACGAACACCGCCAGGAAGCCGTACCCGCCGGCCACCTCCACGACCCCGTACGCCAGGAACGTGGCGGCCAGCGCCAGGAAGCCCTCGGCGTGCCGGGCCAGCCGCAACTCGCTTGGCGCCCGGAAGAACAGCTTGCCCAGCAGCCAGCCGATGAGCAGCCCGCCGCCCACCCCGACGCCCACCTTCCAGAGCACGTCGACGGCGAACCAGTGGGCCACCCACTCGCGCGGGGCGAGGCTCGTCGAGGCGATGGCGATGGCCGCGTACACGAAAGGGAACGCCAACCCGTCGTTCAGGCCGGCCTCCGAGGTCAACGCGAAACGGACCTCGTCCTCGGAGTCCTCCACATCGGTCGGCTCGCCGACCTGCACGTCGGCGGCGAGCACCGGATCGGTAGGGGCCAGCGCGGCGGCCAGCAGCAGCGCCGCAGCAGGCACCAGGCCCGCCCACCACCACCCGAGCAGCGCCACCGCCGCGATGCACAGCGGCATCGCGATGGCCAACAACCGCCAGGTCGACGACCAGCGCGCCCAACTCAACGGACGGTCGATCTTCAGGCCGGCGCCCATCAGGGCGACGATCACCCCGATCTCGGTCAGGTGGGTGGCCAGATCCGGATGGGCAAGCGGGTCCGGCGCCGGGAGGTTGATCGGCAGCAGGAACACCACCATGCCCAGGGCGAGGAACGCTATCGGCATGGACAGGGGGCGGCGCTCCAACAGCCGGGGCAGGACGCCCGCCAGCAGAGTTCCCAGACCCACAAGCGCGAACTCGACGTCGACCGGGTCCACGGCAGCACCACCTTTTCGGCGCACCCGCGTGATGCGGGCAGGTGGCGCAGACCTTGCCCCGAACGATTGACGGCTATGCCTGTGTGATGGCCCGATCCGAAAGAGACCTCACCTCGGCCGGGTCAGCGGAGAGTCGGTCAACTCGGCAAGCAGCGCGGCGGGGTCGTCGTACACGGCCACAGCGCCCGCGCCCGCCAGCTCACCCCGGCTGGTGCCACCGCATGTCAACCCCACGCAGGGGATGTCCAGCTTGCCGGCCGCCGCGACGTCCCAGACCGAGTCGCCGACGAAAACGACCCGCTCGGCGGCCAGCCCGGACTGCTCCAGGGCCGCCACCAGGATGTCCGGTGCCGGTTTGCTCTGCTGCGCGTCCGCCGACGAGGTCACGGTGTCGATCACGTCGTCGGCGTTCAGCGCCCGCCGCAACGCACCCACCTCGTGCTCCGCCGCCGAGGTCGCGAGCACCACCCGTAGTCCTCGCTCGGCGCAGGCGCGCAGCAGGTCCGCCGCCCGCGGCAGCGGCGTGAGCCGTTCCCAGTACTCGCCGTACAGGGTGTCGTGCGCGTCGCGCAGCTTCGGGTCCTCGTCGCGGTCCCGCTCCGGGCCGAGCAGGTGATCGAGAAGCTTGTCGGCGCCCATACCGATCGCCCGGTGGACGGTCGCCATCGGCACCTGCTGGTCGGCCTGCCGCAGCGCCTCCCACCAGCTCACAGTGTGCAGGTACGTGGTGTCGACAAGGGTGCCGTCGACGTCGAAGAGGACTCCGGTGGGGCGTTCGGTGGCCATGGGGGCGCTCCTACCCGTTCGTGGCCTGCTGAACCGTGCGAAACCGTGCGGTGCGCGGCGTCAGTGCGGCTCGGATCGTCGGTACGGCTCGGGTCGTCGTGCTGGTCATGGCCGTCAATGCTGCTCGGTGGGGGGAACGAGGATCTCGAACCAGACCGTGTTACCGCGCACCGAAGGATCGGTGCCCCACGCGTCGCTGAGCTCCTCGATCAGGCCCAGGCCACGCCCGCGACTGCTCAACGTGTCGGTGCGTGCCCGGGTCACGGTGCCCCGGGTGCCGGAGTCGGCGACCGAGACCAGCAACCGCTCCGGACTGAGATCGATCTCGACGCGGGCGGCGGTGCCCGCGTGCAGCAACGCGTTCGTGGTCAGCTCGCTCGTGCACAGCACCGCCGCGCCGATCACCGACTCGGCGACCTGCCACTCGGTGAGCTGACCTGTCATCCAGTGCCGGACCCGGCTCGGCGCGGTTGGCTCCGCAGGCACCTCCATGGCCGCCGAACGGCTCGGCTTGAGCGCGTGCTCGACCGCCAGCACGGCAACGTCGTCCTCCGTGCCGCCGGGCACCGAGGCTGTGGCCACCGCGCAGAGCGCGCGGGGATCACTGCTGCCGGCCTTGGCCACGGCATCGCCGAGAGCGTCCAGCCCGGCCGTGAGGCTCTGCCGGCGGCGCTCCACCACACCGTCGCTGAACAGCAGCAGCGTGTCGCCGGGCGGAAACGCGACTGTCGTCGTCGCCGGTCGACCGCCCAGCCCCAGCGGGGGACCGGCCGGCACGTCCACGTACTCGGCGTACGACCGTCCGTCCGGGGTGCAGCGGCGGATCAGCGGAGCGGGGTGACCGGCGCTGGCGAGGGTCAACTCCCGCCGCTGCGCGTCGATGACGCCGAACACCACAGTGACGAACAGTTCGTGCGTGCCGGCCTCCGCGCCGAGGCTCGTCACCAGCCGGTCCAGCCCGGCCAGCACCGCGTCCGGAGCCGGGTCGGACAGGGCCAGCGCCCGCAGTGCCGCCCGCACCTGGCCCATCCGTGCCGCGGCCTGGACGTCGTGCCCGGCGACGTCGCCGAGCACCACCCCGAGGTCGCCGGTGGGCAGTAGGAAGGCGTCGTAGAAGTCGCCGCCGGCCGCGTTGCCGTCCACCCCCGGGTCGTAGCGTGCCGCGACCCGCAGCCGGGGCAGATCCGGGAGGTTCTCCGGCAGCATGCTGCGCTGCAGCAGCTGGGCGGTGCCGTGCTGGGTCTCGAACCGGCGTGCCCGCTCGGCCGCCTGGCCGATCAACTCCGCCGAGGCGGCAAGCAGTGCCCGCTCGGCGGCCGACCAGGCGTGCGGCACCTGGTAGCCGACAGTCAACCCGCCCTGGACCACCGAGGTGCCCAGCGGCAGCACGGCCAGCGAGCGTACCTTCTGGTCATGGCGGTCCGCGGCCGTCTCGCGCAGCGGCTGCCCGTCGCCGGTGAACGACGGCTCGCCGGAGCGGACGGCCTGCGCCACCGTGCCGGACCAGTCCGTCGACGCCCGCCGCCACAGCGGTGGCAACCGCTCGTCGACCTCGTCCAGCAGTTCGCCGCGTACCCGGCGGACCATCCGCCAACCACCGCCGCCCTCGTCGACCACGAACGAGACCCGGTCGGCGTCGAACGTGGTGATCGTGTAGCGCAGGGCGACCCGGGCCACGTCGTCGAGGGTGAGGGTGCCGGCGAGCGCCGCCGCTACCTGGCTGAGGCTCTGCAACTGCTCGGCGACGTGGGTGGTCTCGGCGGCGACGGTCAGGACGCCGATGATCCGGCCGGAGCCGTCACGGACGGCCGAGTGGCCCCTTGTGAAAACCATCTGCTCGGCCACGCCGGACTGGCCACGGACCACGAGAGCCGTGGACTCCTTCTCCAGGAACGACACGCCCTGCCGGTAGACGCGCTCGGCCACCTCACCGAACCCGGGAAGCGTCCAGACCTCGGCGTGCACGTCGCCGGCGGGGCGGCCCAGGGCGGACGGGTGTCGAAGGCCCAGCAACTCGGCGTAGGCGTCGTTGTAGAGCAGGACAAGGTCGTCGCCGTACGCCAGCGCCATCGGCATCGGCGAGGCGAGGATCAGCTCGACCACGGCCCGCAGCGCCGGGTCCCAGCTGTCCCGAGGGCCGAGCGCAGTGGCTGCCCAGTCGTGGGCGAGCACGGCAGCGGTCGCGCCGGGCCCGGTGGCGGCGCCCGGGGCCGGGGTTGCTGGCGTGGGGACTCGCCCGACCGTTCCTGGCATGTTCGCAGCCTAGCCGCCCGCCGGAGAGTCGCATCCGATCATGGCCGCGGGTCGCCAGTGGGCCTGCGGCGATGCCTGTTAAGGCAGGTCAGGGCCACTGTTTATCCACTTGTCGGAAAAATGGCAGCGAGTCGCGCGGACTGCCGCACCGGTGGCCGGGTATGCGCCCGGCGCAGTCCATGCGACAGGAGGGACATCATGCTGAAAACCCTCGCGGTTCGGCAGGCCGACATCGGCGATGCGATCGCCGACACCTGGAGATCGGTGCTGCTCTTCATCCCGAAGGCAGTGGCTTTCATCGTCATCCTCGTGGTCGGCTGGCTGATCGCCAGAGCGGTCCTCAAGATCGTGGACACGGTGCTCGAACGATTGCGCTTCGACGAGGCGGTCGAACGGGGAGGCATCAAACGGGCACTGGAGAGAACGAAGTACGACGCCAGCGACATCCTGGCCAGGTTGGCGTACTACGCCGTCCTGCTGTTCACCCTGCAGTTCGCCTTCGGCGTCTGGGGGCCCAACGCGATCAGTGACCTGATCAGTGGCGTCGTGGCCTGGCTGCCACGGGCGTTCGTCGCGATCATCGTCGTGGTGGTGGCGGCTGCGATCGCCAACGCCGTCCGGGATCTGGTCACCGGGGCGCTGGGCGGTCTCTCGTACGGCAAGGTGCTTGCCGACCTGACGGCGATCTTCATCATCGCGCTCGGCGTGATCGCCGCGCTGAACCAGGTGGGTATCGCCACAACAGTCACCACTCCGGTGCTGATCGCGGTGCTCGCCACGGTGGCCGGCATCCTGATCGTCGGTGTCGGTGGCGGTCTGGTGAAGCCCATGCAGAACCGCTGGGACGGCTGGCTGCACCGGGCAGCCGAGGAAGCCCGGGCGGTTCAGGAGAACCGGCGGGCCAACGCGGCCGGGCGCGGCGACATGGAGCGGCAGATGGCCGACCGTGGCGGCGACCGTACGCAGGCAATGCCCCGGGTCGACGAGCAGTCGACGATGTCCGGTGGGCGCGGCACGTACCAGTCAGGTGCGGCCGACGAGACCCAGCAGTACCGCCCGTAGCGGGGCGAACCAGTACGGCTTGGCAGGGAGGGTGTCCGCGTTGTGGCGCGGGCACCCTCTCGCGCGTACGCCCTCAGGCGCCTGGCAGCGAACGGGCCAGTGCGCACACAGCGACCAGCCGGGCGACAGGCCACTCCGGCTCGCTCCAGTCCACCGGGCCGCTCGGCGGCTCCCACCCGTGCTCCACCGCCGCTGCGCGGACCCCCTCGGCGTAGCCGGCGAGCGCCGCCGCGGTCAGCGGCCGGCGGTCCCCGTCGAGGCTGTCCCGGACGGCGGCCGCGTGCTGGTCCACCAGGGCGAGCAGCCCTGGGCGCGCGGCGGCGGCGGCGAGCCCGGCGGTGCCCACGGACACGGTGAGGGCGGCAAGGCTGGACCGCGCCGAGTCGACGGCGGTACGGGAAGCGACCCGGTTGAACGTCACACGCATGGTGACCGAGGCTAACCGATAGGTGAGCGGATCGGCCTCGGCCGCCCGGCGCGTGTGGCTGGTGCCACCGGACGACTCGGGGCTGGCCGCGAGGGTTGATCCGGCACAGACGGGGCAGCAGGAGAGGCACCGGGCACCAGGGCACAGAGCACGGACGCCGAGCACGGCGACACGAGCCACGGCGACACGAGCACGGCGACGCCGAGAACAGGGACACGAGCACGGAGGTACCGATGGCGCGACAGGCGGACGGGCCGGACGAGCAGCACCAGCGGCCCGCGGGGGTGAGTGACGCGACGGTGGCTGCGCTCGGCAAGCTCAGCGAGGCGCTGGAGTGCGTGGAGCGGGCCCGGGGGCACCTGTATTCGCTGCACCAGCTGATCGGGCACGCCGACCTGATGCTCGACGACGCTGTGGAGCAGTTCCGCGCCGCGGGTCATCAGCAGATCGCTGAGCGCATCGACACCGAACTGCTGGGCCGCAACGTGATCGCCGGACGGTGGACGTTCCAGATCGTCGAGGACTTCGACGACGGCTACCACGCGCTGTTCCGGGAGTTGGACCGGCAGGCCCGTGACGAGCTGGTGGGTGGGCGGCGGCACCTGTACGAGGCGGAGATGAAGGAGCGCCGCCGTAGCCGGGGCCGGCCGGGGCACGAGGCCCGGCCGGGCGGCGAGGGCTAGTCCCCGGTGGCGGCGCCGGCCGGCCGGCGGCGGGCCGCGTCATCGGCGATGATCACGGTGGCCACCATGAGCGCGACGCAGACACTGAACAGCCACGACTCGTCGGAGACGAGCCAGGCCGACACGGGCGCCTGCAACGCGGCGAGCAGGAAGCCGAGCCAGGCGAAGCGGCGCTGGCGCGGAGAGAGGATTCCGGAGCCTTGATGCATTCCGAAATTCTTACGCGAACCCGCCCGCTTGCCGTCACCCGATCGGCCGATTCTGGATGAGCTGTCCGCTTTCTCGACCGTTCGGACGACAGTTGCCGTCGCGCCCGACGGCCGCCTGCCATCGCCGGTAAACTGCCGCTGCGGCAGGATGGTGCCTCGTGTCTTCCGCGCCCACACCGCCCCGCGCCTCGCTGCTCCTGCTGGCCTATCTCGGGTTCGTCAGCCTCGGCCTGCCCGACGGGCTGCTCGGCGTCGGCTGGCCGTCCATCCGGACGGACTTCGACGTCCCGACCGAAGCCGTCGGGCTGATCCTCACTGCGGGCACCGTCGGCTACCTCACCTCAAGCGTGCTTGCCGGCTTCACGCTGGCCCGGCTCGGCGTGGGCGCGCTGCTGGCCGGCAGCACCCTGCTGGCCAGCCTGGCGCTCACCGGTTATGCGCTGAGCCCCGCCCTGGCCGTGATCGTGGGCTGCGCGCTGCTGCTCGGGCTGGGCTCCGGCGCGATCGACTCCGGTCTCAACGCGTACGCCGCCGGCGCCTTCGGCCCGCGCCACATGAACTGGCTGCACGCCTTCTTCGGCCTGGGCGTGGCGATCGGACCGCTCGTCATGACGGCGGTCCTGAGCGCCGGGTTGAGCTGGCGGTGGGGGTACGGCATCGTGGCGGCCGCCCAACTCGTCCTCGCCACCGCGTTCGCGCTCACAGTGCGGGCCTGGCAGCGCCCCGCCCCGACCCCCACGCCGGGCGACGAGACGTCCGCGCCGGTGGTGCGGGTTCCGGTCCTGGCCACGCTCCGTCTGCCGGCGGTGTGGTCCGGAACTGTCGCCTTCACGCTGTACGTGGCCATCGAGGTGTCCGCCGGGCTGTGGGCGTTCCTGCTGCTGACCGAGGGACGCGGTCTGAGCGCGGCGGTGGCCGGCGGCTGCGTCTCCGCGTACTGGGGAAGCCTGTTCGTCGGCCGGCTGGTGCAGGGCGTGGTGGCCGAGCGGTTGGGGCCTCGGCTGGTCCTGCGGGCCAGCCTGGCCGGCATGGTCGTCGGCGCGGCGCTGATCGCCGTACCCGGGTCGGCCGCGCTCGCCGTCCTCGGTCTGGTCGTTGTCGGCTTCGCCGCAGCGCCGGTGTTTCCGCTGCTCACCCTCACCACGGCCGAACGGGTCGGCGCGGAGCACGCGGACCGGGCCATCGGGCTCCAGATCGGCGCCGCCGGCCTGGGCGCGGCGCTCGTCCCTGCCGGGCTCGGCGTGTTGATCAGCAACACGTCGGTGCAGGCCCTCGGCCCGGCGCTCGTGGTGCTCGCGCTGGCTCTCGTCGTGCTCTACGAGCTGGGAGCCCACGGGCCCCGGGCCGGCGGGAAGCAGACAGCAGCGGGTACGCCCGCCGGGGACTATCCGACGTCGGGGCCGGTGCGGCCGGTGGTCGACGGGCGGTAGGCGCGGTCCGGGTCGGTCGGCTCCCGGCCGGCGCCCTCGGCCTGGCCACCACGGTCCGCTGCCGCCGGCCCGTGCCCGAAAGCGGCCTCCTCGCCGGCGTCGTTGCCTGTCACGTCGTCGGCCTGCCCGTCGATGGAGGAGCCCGCCACGGCGCGCTCCAACTCCTCGAGCGAAAGCCGTTCCTCGTTCCGCCATACCCTGTCGTCGGTCATGCCATCAGCCGTACCCGGGCGTGATGATCGCAAACTGGCCGGCCCGGCCGGAGAGACGGCGATGGCCGCCGGGAAACCCGGCGGCCATCGCGCGAATGCGTCTCACCATCACGGCTGCGGTCGGTCCACCGTGCCGCGCCAGGCGCCGGTCTCGTGACCGCGCCGCTCGATGTACGTCTTGAACCGCTCCAGGTCGCCCTTGGCCCGCCGATCGACGATTCCGAGCTTGTCGCCGGCCTGCTCGACGACCCCGTGCGGCTCGAACTCGAGTTGCAGGGTGACCCGCGTCTTGCTCTCGTCGAGCCGGTGGAAGGTCACCACACCGGCCTGCTGCGTGCCCCCTGTGGAACGCCACGCGACGCGTTCGTCGGGGAGCTGTTCGGTGATCTCGGCGTCGAACTCACGCTTGACGCCGGCGATGTCCACCGTCCAGTGGGTCATCGTGTCGGAGACCTGCCGGACCTCCTGCACGCCCTCCATGAAGTGGGGGAACTCCTCGAACTGCGTCCACTGGTCGTACGCGGTGCGGACGGGTACGGAAACCTCAACGTGTTCGGTAACGCCACTCATCAGAAAACCTCCTTCAGTCGCCGGTCGTCGTCAGGATCGGGGGGCGATCCCTCTTACCAGCGGGTTGTCTCGTTGCGGTGGCCGAGCGCGGCCCAGACCTCGGAGACGGTCTGATACTCGGTGCCTTCGGGCAGCCGTTCCAGCGCCGCCACGATGTCGTCAGGCGCCTCGTTCTCGCGGGCGCTGGCGATGAGCACCAGGCGGTCGCCCGGCAGCGCGCTCATCGAGATGAACCGGCCGAGCCGGCTGCGCTGCTCGACGTCCTCGGAACTCATCCCCTGCGGGGTGCCCGTGCGCAGGTCACCGGCCGGGGCCGTGGTGGCCTCCGGCTGGTCCTCGCCGGCCGGCTCCGGCACCCGGGACTCGTCGACCCGAGAACCACCGGTCCCCGGCCCCTGGACGAGGCCGCTGACCTCCTGGCTCATCTGCTCGTCGATCCTCGGTCCGTGCTTGCTGTTGCCACGCTCCATGCCTTTTGGGCTACCCGGGGCCCCGGCGGGTAAACCGGCACCGGGTCACGAACGTCCCCCGGGGGCCGGCCCTGGCCGGACGTCAGGAGTCGTCGTCGGCCGGCTTGCGTGGCGGCAGCACCGGCTCCTCCGGGTCGGGGTCGCCGGCCTGCAACTGCCGGCCCCGCTGCACCTCGGCGTTGATCTGCACGCCCAGCATCAGGGCCGAGTTGGACAGGTAGAGCCACACCAGGAACGCGATGGCCGCGCCCAGACTGCCGTAGGTCGTGTCGTACGAGCCGAAGTTGGCAACGTAGAGGCCGAAGCCGAAGGAGACCGCCACCCAGGACACCAGGGCCACCGCTCCGCCGGGGGTGAGCCAGCGGAACCGGGGCTGGCGCACGTTGGGGGCGATCCAGAACAGCAGGGACAGCAACGCCATCATGATCATGGCGAGCACGGGCCACTTCGCCACACTCCACACCGTGCGGGCCAGGCCACCCGCATTGACCAGCTCGCCGACCGCGTCGGTCACCGGACCGCTGATGATCAGCCCGAGCGCCACCACCGCGAGCAGCACCAACGTGATCGCGGCCAGCCCGATCTGCAACGGCCGCAGCTTCCACACCGGCCGGCCCTCGGTCACTCCGTAGATCGCGTTCGAGGCGCGGGTGAACGCGCCGATGAAACCCGACGCCGACCAGAGCGCGCCGAGCAGACCGAAGCTCAACAGCGCCTTGGCGTTGCTCTGCTCGACCACCACGGCCCGGATCACCCCGACCACGCCGTCGTCGGCCACCACCGACCCGGCGCCCACCTGCCGGGCCAGGTCCACCACCGTGTCCACCGTCTGTTCGCCGCTGGACACCAGGCCGACAAGGGCCACCACCACGATTGTGGACGGAAAGAGCGCCAACACCCCGTAGTAGGTGAGCGCGGCGGCCCAGTCCGAGCAGTTGTCGGTGACGAAGTTCCGCACGCTGCGGGCCAGCACCCCGCGCCAGGTCCGCAAGCTCAGCTGCCGGATCCGCCGAGGCACCCGAGCGCCGAGTGAGCCGCCGAGCGTCGTACCGGGCTCCGTGGTCGTCATGCCCGCTCCCTGTGCCCCGGCCGCCGGATGACCGATCACCCGGTCGGGCCTGGCCGGTACCCGCGTGGCGAAATCCACAAACCCCGCCGTGCCGACGCCGCCCTCGGTTTGCCGCCCCGGGGTAGGGGAACGGTCACAGAGACCCTGTCCAACACGGAGGAGGACGAGATGCCCGGGCGCGAGGACATGCCCAGCACGCTGCGACGCTCCCCGGACAAGGCGCAGCGCACCTGGGAGAAGACGCACGACTCGGCGGTGGAGACCTACGGCGAGGGGGAGCGGTCGCACCGCACCGCGTTCGCCGCTGTCAAGCACCAGTTCGAGAAGGTCGGCGACCACTGGGAGCCCAAGGGCCGCAAGGGACCGAGCGACAGGCAGGCCGCCGGCGGTGGCCCGGAGCGACGGGCACCCACAGCAGGTGGGGTGGACGCCAACGCCACAAAGGACCACCTGCTGTCGGTGGCCCGCGAGTTGGACGTGGCCGGCCGGTCCAGCATGACGAAGCCGGAACTGGTCAAGGCCATCGAGAAGGCCAACGACCGCGCCACCCGCAAGGCGCGTGGCGGCTAGTTGGCCCGACCGGTACGGGCGGGGGTGCCACCCCTGCCCCCGCCCGTACGCTCACCAGTGGCCGCCGCCCGGCGCCTCGATGTGCACCGCCTTCGTAGCGGTGAACTCGTCGAGCAACTCCGGGCCGTACCCGAAGCCGTGCCCACTGGCCCGGCGTGGGTGCGCAGCACCGCCCGGCGCGCCGCCGAACACCGCGTTGACCTTCACGGTGCCGACCGGCAGCTCCCGCCAGGCGCGCTGGGCATGACTCATCGACCCGGTCAGCACCGTGGCGGCCAGGCCGTACGGTGAGTCCGCCGCACAGCGCAGGGCCTCGTCGAACGAGTCGACGACCACCACCGGCGCGACAGGCCCGAAGGTCTCCTCGCGTACCAGCGGCATGTCGTGGCGGCAGTCCGTGACCACAGTGGCCGGGTAGAACGCGCCCGGCCCGTCCGGCACCTCGCCGCCGACCAGGATCCGCGCGCCGTCGGCAACCGCCGTCGTCACCTGACCGTGCACGTGGTCGCGGTGCCGCCTGTCGACAAGCGGGCCCAGCTCGGTGCCCGGATCCCGGCCCGGCCCGACCCGCAGCGCGTCGGCGTGCCCCACGAGCGCTGCCACGAAATCCTCGGCCACCTGCCGGTGCACGTAGATCCGCTCCACCGCCACGCAGATCTGCCCGGCGTTGGCGAACGCACCGAGCGCGGCCTGACCGGCCGCCCACAGCGGGTCGACGTCCGCGTCGACGATCAACGGGTCACTGCCACCGTTCTCCAGCAGCACCTTCGCGCCGGTGCGGGCCGCGGCGGCGGCGATCGCCCGTCCGGTAGCTGTGGAACCCACGTGCGCCACCACGTCGACGTCCTGGGCGGCAAGCGCCGCGCCGACCTCCGGGCCGCCGGTGAGCAGCGACAGCACACCCGCCGGCAGCGCCTCGTCCAGGGCGCGGGCCAGCAGCCAGCCCGTGGCGGGCGTCCGCTCGCTGGGCTTGTAGAGCACCACGTTGCCGGTGACCAGTGCCGCGCCGAGCAGCCCGCAGGACACCGCCACCGGAT
The DNA here is from genome assembly GCF_001279555.1 of Micromonospora sp. NRRL B-16802. Taxonomy (NCBI): domain Bacteria; kingdom Bacillati; phylum Actinomycetota; class Actinomycetes; order Micromonosporales; family Micromonosporaceae; genus Micromonospora; species Micromonospora sp. NRRL B-16802. Next base: position 78,856 of record NZ_LGEB01000050.1, read on the forward strand.
CGTTCCACGGGGTGATCGCGGCCACGACACCACGCGGCTGCGGGGTCATGAAGTCCATCGCGTCCACCGCGCCGTGCAGGGTCCGCCCGCCGCGCAGCGGGGCCAGCTCCGCGTACTGTCGGAGGGTGCCGATGCCCGCCTCGACCCCGCCCCGCGCGTCCGCGAGAGGCTTGCCCATCTCGGCGGTCACCGCCGCCGCCAGCTCGTCGATGGCAGCCGCCACCGCGTCCGCCGCCCGATGCAGCGCCGCCGCCCGTTCGGCCGGCGCGGTCGCCGCCCACTCGGCCGCCGCCTCACGCGCCGCCTGCGCCGCCTTGCCCACCTCGTCGGCGGTGGCCACCGGCACCGAGCTGACCGGGGAGCCGTCCGCCGGATCGTGGACGACAAGTTCGCCGCCCGCACCGCCGGTGCCCCACACTCCGCCCACCAACTGCGCAACCGTGTACATGCGGCGCTGCATGCCCCGGCCCGGGGGAGGCAAACGCGTTTCGCCCGGTTGCCCGCCGGGTAGGCGGATCCGATGACCACCACCGGCGCGCAGAGCGCGGACGCCGTCGTCGTCGGGGCCGGCCACAACGGTCTCGTCGCGGCCAACCTGCTCGCCGACGCCGGATGGGACGTGGTGGTGCTGGAGGCCACAGCGGTGCCCGGCGGCGCGGTCCAGTCCGCCGAGGTGACAGCGCCGGGCTACCTCAGCGACCTCTACAGCTCGTTCTACCCCCTCGGGTACGCGTCACCAGTGCTGCACGAGCTCGGCCTGGACCAGTACGGGCTGCGCTGGCGTCACGCCCCCGACGTGCTGGCGCACCTGCTCCCCGACGGCCGGGCCGCGGTGGTCAACAGGGATCCGGACGTCACTGCCGCGTCGCTGGAGCAGTTCGCCCCCGGCGACGGCAAGCGCTGGCTCGACGCGTACGGCGACTGGCTCGACGTGGCCGACCCGATGCTCACGACCATCACCACCCCGTTCCCGCCCGTGCGCGGTGGGCTCGGCCTGCTGCGCCAACTGCGGATCGCGGGCGCCCTGCGGCTGGGCCGGCGCCTTGTGGTGCCGGTCCGCAAGCTCGGCGACGAACTCTTCGACGGCCCCGGCGGGCCCGCGCTGCTCGCCGGCTGCGCCCTGCACACCGACCTGTCGCCCGAGGAGGCCGGCTCCGGCGTGTACGGCTGGCTGCTGGCCATGCTCGGGCAGCAGGTCGGCTGGCCGGTGCCCGACGGCGGCGCACGGCGCATCACCGACGCGCTCGTGGCCCGGTTGCAGGAGCGCGGCGGCCGCATCCTCTACGGCGCCCGCGTCGACCGGGTTCTCACCGCCCGGGGTCGGGCCATGGGCGTACGCACCGACGGCGGCTCGCTCTGGCGTGCCCGCCGGGCCGTCCTCGCCGACGTGCCGGCACCGGCGCTCTACCTCGACCTCGTCGGGGCGGCAGTGCTGCCGAGCCGGCTGGTGGAGGACCTGGCGCACTTCCGGTGGGACGGCTCGACACTGAAGGTGGACTGGGCGCTCTCCGCGCCGGTGCCGTGGACCAACCGGCAGGTCGCCGGCGCGGGCACCGTGCACCTCGGCGCGGACCTGAACGGGTTGACCTCCTACGCCGGTGAGCTGGCCCGCGGCGAGCTGCCCCGGGACCCGTTCCTGCTGGTCGGGCAGATGTCGGTGGCCGACCCCAGTCACTCCCCGCCGGGCACCGAGTCGCTGTGGGCGTACACCCATCTGCCGTTCCGGCGGGACTGGCGGGCCGAGGACATCGCCGGGCACGTGGGCCGGATGGAGGACGTGCTGGAGGCGGCGGCGCCGGGCTTCCGGCAGCTCGTCGTCGGCCGGCACGTGGCCGGGCCCGCCGACCTGGAGAAGGGCAACCCGAGCCTTGTCGGCGGCGCGCTCGGTGGCGGCACCGCCGCCGCGTACCAGCAGCTGTTCCTGCGCCCGATCCCCGGCCTGGGCCGCGCGGACACCCCGGTGGACAGGCTCTTCCTGGCCAGCGCGTCGGCGCACCCCGGCGGCGGGGTGCACGGCGCTCCGGGCGCGAACGCGGCCCGTGCCGCGCTGGCCCGCGACCGCGCCCTCACCGGGCGGGCGTACGCGGCGGCCATCGCCACCGCCCATCGCGCCGTCTACGCAGACTGAACAACCCGGCCGGCCCGCCTCGCGGTGGTGCCGGTCGGGCGTGGTGCCGGTCGGGCGTGGTGCCGGTCGGGCGTGGTGCCGGTCGGGCGTGGGTCAGCCGGTGATGTTGCGGTGCTTGCTGCGCAGCCGGAACGGCATCAACGCGCTCTCGACCTTTGTCGCGGTGGTCATCTTGGAGACGCCGTCGCGCCGCTCCTCGAAGCGGATCGGCACCTCAAGGATGGTGTGCCCGAGCTTGGTGGCCAGGTAGTGCATCTCCACCTGGAAGCTGTAGCCGTTCGACTGCACCCGGTGCAGGCCGATGTCCTTGAGCGCGTCGGCCCGCCAGATCTTGAAGCCGGCCGTGAGGTCCCGGATCCGCACCCGCAGCAGCGTGTGCACGTAGAGGTTCGCCCAACCGCTGAGCGCCCGGCGGTACAGCGGCCAGTTCTCGTCCAGTTCGCCACCGGGCACGTACCGGGAGCCGATCACCACGCCCGCCTGGGTGGAGAGCAGCGCGCCGAGCATTCCCGGCAGCGCCTCCGGCGGGTGCGACAGGTCGGCGTCCATCTGCGCCACGAACTCCGCGCCGCCTTCCAACGCCCTGGTCATCCCGTCCACGTACGCCCGGCCCAGGCCCTCCTTGCCGGCCCGGTGCATCACCTCGATCCGCTCCGGGTGCTCGATGGCCAGCTTGTCGGCCACGTCGCCGGTGCCGTCGGGGGAGTTGTCGTCGGCGACGAGGATGCGCAGACCCGGCAGCGGCAGTGCGAGCAGCCGCTCGACCAGCGCCGGGAGGTTGCCCGCCTCGTTGTAGGTCGGCACCACGACGGTCAGGTGTGCGTCTCGCCACGGCGACGGCAGCTGGACGGGTTCGATCATGTCGGACATCCTCGGTTTGCGGACACGGCTACCCCAGAGGGTAGCCAGTTACCCGATCCGGATTGAAAAGGCTCCCCGCCCGGACACCGTCGCGCTGGCCGCGGGGCGTGGCGCGGGTACGCCCCTCGTCACCGCGACCGCGTCACTGCGGCCCCTTCTGCCGGGTGGCGATGTCGGAGAGCCGGTCCAGCGTCTCCCGGTTACGCAGGTGCAGCACGAGGTCGTTGACCTTCGTACGGACCCAGCGCAGCGGGCCGGCGGCGAAATCCTCCCCGAGACGGACCCGGGTGGTGGCGCCACCGTCGACCGGCTCCAAGGTGAACGCCACGATCGCCTCGCCGGCGGGCCAGAGCCCGGCCCGCAGCACCAGGCGGTGCGGGGGCTCGCAGACAAGCACCGTCGAGGCGTCCTGCAACGAGAACGGCCACGGCCCCGCCCGGTGGTGCAGTTGGCTGCCCACCCGCGGCCAGGCGTCGTCCACGTCGCGGACGTGTGCCGTCCCGACCACCCAGTCGCTGTACGTCCACCCGTCGGCAAGTACGTCGAACACCTGCTGCGGGGGAGCGTCGATCACTTTCTCCACTATCGCCACTGGATTCCCATACCCGCGCCGCGACAGGGGCTAACGGGCAGGTCGGGTTAGCTTCTCCGGGGCTGCGGGTAAGGCCGACGCGGGCACCGCGCAGTCGCCGCCCCACCGTGCCGGCGACGACGTTTACTCCTGAAGGCGTCGGGAACCCGCCGGCTGTGCGACAGGACCAGGATGATCCGTATCAGCGCAGGTCAGCCCGGGTTTATGCGGGTGCTGGCCGGGTCGCTTCCGGGTCTGTCGGGTCCCCCTCAGGCACTGTCGGGTCCTTTCCGGGCGTCCTGTACGACGCGGTGCTGCTGGACCGCGACGGCACCCTGATCGAGGACGTGCCGTACAACGGCGACCCGGAGAAGGTGCGGCCGGTGCCCGGAGCGCGGGCGGCGCTGGACCGATTGCGGGCCGCCGGGCTGCGCCTGGCCGTGGTGACCAACCAGTCGGGCCTGGCCAGGGGCTTTTTCAGCGAGGAGCAGATGCGGGCGGTGCACGCCCGCGTCGAGGAGTTGCTGGGCCGCTTCGACGCCTGGCTGGTCTGCCCGCACGACGACGCGGACGGGTGCGACTGCCGCAAGCCGGCGCCCGGCCTGGTGCACGCCGCCGCCCAGGAGTTGGGCACGAGCGCGTCGCGGTGCGTGCTGGTGGGCGACATCGGCCGCGACGTGGCCGCCGCGCTGGCAGCCGGCGCGGCAGGTGTGCTGGTGCCGACGCCGGTGACCCGACCCGAGGAGATCGCTGCCGCCGGGTGGGTGGCCGGCGACCTGCCGTCGGCCGTGGAGGAGATCCTGCGCCGCCAGGAGGCGGTGCGGCCCGTCCAGGTCGGTGAGCGGGTGGGCACGGCGCTCGTGGTGCGCTCGGACTCGGCCGGCGACGTGCTGGTGACCGGGCCGGCGATCCGCGCCGTCGCGGCCGGCGCGCAGCGGGTGGTGCTGCTGTGCGGGCCACGCGGGCGGGCGGCCGCCGGCCTGCTGCCCGGCGTCGACGAGATCATCGAGCATCCGTTGCCGTGGATCGACCCCGCGCCGGGGCCCGTAGATCCGGCCGCCATGCGGACCCTGACCGACCGCCTCGCCGCCGTCGGCGCCGACCAGGCGGTGGTGTTCACCTCGTTCCACCAGTCCGCGCTGCCGCTGGCGCTGCTGCTGCGGATGGCCGGGATCGCACGGATCGCCGCGATCAGCGACGACTACCCGGGATCCCTCGTGGACATCCGTCACCGGGTGCCGGTGGGCGTACCCGAACCCGAACGCGCGCTCTCCCTCGCCGCCGCCGCCGGATTCCGACTGCCTGCCGGCGACGAACCAGTGCTCCGGCTCCGCTCCGACTCGGTGCCACCACGCCCGGCCGACACCGGCGAACCCGGCTACGTGGTGCTGCACCCGGGGTCCGCCGCGTCGAGCCGGGCGTGCCCGACCGAGCTGGCGACCCGGATCGCCGGGGCGCTTACCGCCGCCGGGCACCGGGTGCTGGTCACCGGCGGCCCCGACGAGCAGGCCGTCACCGCGCGCGTCGCGGCGGCCGGCGGCATCGACCTGGGCGGCCGGACCGACCTCGCCGGGCTGGCCGCGATCGTGGCCGACGCCGGGGCGGTGGTGGTCGGCAACACCGGCCCCGCGCACCTGGCGGCAGCCGCCGGGGTGCCGGTCGTGAGCCTCTTCGCGCCGACTGTCCCCTTCGGGCAGTGGGGGCCCTACCGGGTGCCCACAGTCCGGCTCGGCGACGCCGGCGCGCCCTGCCGCGACACCCGAGCGGCCACCTGCCCGGTCCCCGGGCACCCCTGCCTCAGCGGCGTCGGCCCGGCCGAGGTGGTCGACGCGGTCCGGACGCTCACCGTCAGCGGTGGTGGCGGCCGATGAACATCCTGCTCTGGCACGTGCACGGCTCTTGGACCACGTCGTTCGTGCACGGCGCCCACCGCTACCTGATCCCCACGACACCCGACCGCGGCCCGTACGGCCTCGGCCGGGCCCGCACCTATCCGTGGCCGGACAGCGCCGTCGAGGTCGCCCCCGAGGACCTGCCGGACACCGACGTCGACCTTGTCATCCTGCAACGCCCGGAAGAGGTCGACCTGGCCGAGCAGTGGCTCGGTCGCCGCCCCGGCCGCGACGTCCCCGCCATCTACGTGGAGCACAACACGCCGAAGGGCGACGTGCCCAACACCCGCCACCCGATGGCCGACCGCACCGACCTGCTCATCGCCCACGTCACCGGGTTCAACCAGATCTTCTGGGACACCGGCACCGCCCGCACCAGCGTCGTGGACCACGGCATCGTCGCGCCGGCCGTGTCGTACACCGGGGAACTGGACCGGCTCGCCGTGGTCATCAACGAGCCGGTACGGCGGGGACGGGTCACCGGCACCGACCTGCTGCCCCGCTTCGCCGAGATCGCGCCGCTTGACGTGTACGGCATGGGCGTCGCCGGCCTCGCCGACCACCTCGGGCTGCCCGCCGACCGGATCACCAGCCACGACGACGTGCCCCAGGACCGGATGCACGCCGAATTGGCGCAGCGGCGCGCGTACCTGCACCTGTGCCGCTGGACGTCACTCGGGCTGAGCCTCATCGAGGCGATGGCGATCGGCATGCCTGTCGTCGCGCTCGCCACCACCGAGGCGGTGACAGCGGTGCCCCCGGAGGCGGGGGCCCTCGCCACCCGGATGGACACCCTGCTCGACGCCGCCAGCCGGTTCGTCGCCGAACCGGCCGCCGCACGTCAGGCGGGCGCGGCGGCGCGGACCGCCGCGCGCGACAGGTACGGCCTCGACCGTTTCCTCGCTGACTGGGACCGGCTGCTGGAGGAGGAAGTATGCGGATCGCGATGATCTCGGAGCACGCCAGCCCGCTCGCCATCCTCGGAGGCGAGGATGCCGGCGGCCAGAACACGCACGTCGCGGAACTGTCCGCCGCGCTCGCCGCAGCAGGGCACGAGGTGCGGGTCTACACCCGCCGCGACGCCCCCGACCTGCCGGTGACCGTCCGCACCCCGGACGGGTACGACGTGGTGCACGTACCCGCAGGCCCGGCCGAGCCGGTCGTCAAGGACGCGCTGCTGCCGCACATGCGGGAGTTCAGCCGCTGGCTCGTCGAGCGGTGGCGGGGTGGCGACTGGGTCCCCGAGGTGATCCACGCCCACTTCTGGATGAGCGGTCTGGCGGCGCTGACGGCCGGCCGCCAGACCGGGGTGCCTGTCGTGCAGACGTACCACGCGCTGGGCACCGTCAAGCGCCGCTACCAGGGCGTGCAGGACACCAGCCCGGCCCGGCGCATCTCCTACGAACGGGAGCTGGGTCGTTCGGTGGACCGGGTCGTGGCCCAGTGCCGCGACGAGGTCGGGGAGCTGGTCCGGATGGGCGTACCCCGGTCGCGGATGACAGTCGTCCCCTCCGGGGTCAACCTCACCTCGTTCACCCCGCTCGGGCCGGCCGCCGACCGCGAGCCCGGCCGGGCCCGGATCCTGACGGTGGGCCGGCTTGTCGAACGCAAGGGCTTCCAGACCGTGGTACGCGCCATGGCGCTGGTCCCGGACGCCGAATGCGTGGTGGTCGGCGGGCCGCCCGAAGGGCTGCTGGAGACCGACCCGTACGCCCGGCGGCTGCGGGCGCTCGCCGACTCGTGCGGGGTCGCCGACCGCGTCCACCTCGTCGGGGCGGTGCCTCGGGAGGAGATGGGCCGTTGGTACCGCTCGGCGGACCTGCTGGTCGCCGCACCCTGGTACGAGCCGTTCGGGTTGACCCCGCTGGAGGCGATGGCCTGCGGCGTACCTGTCGTCGGCACCGCCGTGGGTGGCATCCGGGACACGGTGGCCGACGGGACGACAGGTGACCTCGTGCCGGCCCGCGACCCGCACGCCCTGGCCACCGCCATCCAGCGGCTGCTCGACGATCGGATCCGGCGCTTCCGGTACGCCACGGCGGCGAGCGAGCGCGCCAGGTCGCGGTACGCGTGGGCGGCCACCGCGGAACGCCTTGCCGAGATCTACGGCGAGGTGGCGGCGGTACACCGGCCGACGAGGGTGGTGGCCTGATGCCGGCGGGCAGTCTGCTCGACACCCACGTGGGCAACCTCGCCGCGGCGCTGACGCCGTACCGGCGGTGTGAGCCGCAACTGGCGCGCTGGGGCGCGGACCTGGCGCACCGGCTTGCCGGCGGCGGCCGGTTGCTGGTGGCCGGCAACGGTGGCAGCGCCGCCGAGGCCCAGCACCTCACCGCCGAGCTGGTGGGAAGGCTGCACGACGACCGTCAGCCGCTGTCGGCCATCGCCCTGCACGCCGAGACCAGCGCCGTGACCGCCATCGCCAACGACTACGGCTACGACGCCGTCTACGCGCGCCAGGTGCGCGCCCACGGCCGTCCGGGCGACGTCCTGCTGCTGCTCAGCACGAGCGGTGCCAGCCCCAATCTGCTCGCCGCCGCGCGCGCAGCCCGCGAGGTCGGCCTCACCACCTGGGCGCTCACCGGCCCCGTGCCCAATCCCCTCGCGGACGTGTGCGACGAGGCGCTCGCCGTGCCGTCGGCCGACACCCAGGTCGTGCAGGAACTGCACCTGGTCACCAGCCACCTGCTGTGCGAGTACCTCGAACAGGAGCTGCCGGCCGCGCTCGCCGCCGTCGTACCCGCCGGTCCGGTGTCGGTCGAGCCCGCGCCGGCCGGTCGGCTTCCGTCCGGGGGGCCGGTGCGCACCGGTGTCGAGGTGGTACTCGACGGCGGTACGGGACGGCAGGTCGACGCGTGAGGATGAGGAGGAAAGCGTGAGGGGACCCGTGGTGGTGGTCGGGGACACCCTGCTCGACCGGGACGTGGAAGGGGTGGTGAACCGCCTCTGCCCGGACTCCCCGGTGCCGGTGCTGGACGAGACCTCGGCTGTAGATAGGCCGGGCGGCGCCGGCCTGGCGGCGGTGTTCGCCGCCGCGCAGGGCGCCGACGTGGTGCTGGTGACAGCGCTCGCCGACGACGCCGGCGGCGCGCGGCTCAGCGCGCTGCTCGCCGCCGCCGGGGTACGGGTGTATCCGCTGGCGCTGCGCGGCGCGACACCGGAGAAGATCCGTCTGCGGGCGCGGGGCCGGGTGCTGCTGCGCCACGACCGTGGCGGCGCCTCCGGTGAGCCGGGCCAGCCCTCCGACGAGGTGCTGCGGGTGATCGCTGCGGCTTCGGCGGTGCTGGTCAGCGACTACGGCCGAGGTGTGGCACGGCAACCCGCGCTGCGGGCCGCGCTGGCGGCCACCCGTGCGCCGGTGGTGTGGGACCCGCACCCGCGCGGCCCGGCCGCCGTACCCGGTGTGCATCTGGCCACCCCGAACGAGGCGGAGGTACGCGACCTGGTCCCCGCGCTGCCCGGAGCGTCGCGCCTGGCCACCGCGTCCCGGGGTGCCCAGGGCCTGCGGCGGCGCTGGCGGGCCGGCGCGGTGGCGGTGACCCTGGGCGGCGACGGCGCGCTGCTCTGCCACGCCGGCTCGACGCCGCTTGTGGTGCCCACGCCGGGCAGCGCCGAGGGGGACACGTGCGGGGCCGGCGACCGGTTCGCCGCCGCCGCCAGCCTGGCCCTGGCCGAGGGTGCGCTGGTCTCCGAGGCGGTGCAGGCGGCTGTTGCCGAGGCGTCCGCGTACGTGGCCGGCGGGGGAGTGGCGGCCGCCCTGCCGCCGGTGCGACCGGCCGGCGAGACGGCATCGCGGGCACCGAGATCGGCGACGAGCCTGCCCGGCGGCGGTGACCGGGTGGGCGTCGCGGCGGTCGCGGCGCTGCTCGCCGAGGTGCGGGCCGCCGGCGGCACGGTGGTGGCCACCGGAGGGTGCTTCGACCTGCTGCACGCCGGGCATGTGGCCACCCTCCAGGCCGCCCGGCAGTTGGGCGACTGCTTGATCGTGTGCGTGAACTCCGACGCCAGTGTGTCCGGGCTCAAGGGCCCGGACCGGCCGGTGATGGCCGAGGGTGACCGAGCGCGGCTGCTGGCCGCACTGGGCTGCGTGGACGCCGTCCTGATCTTCGACGAGCCGACCCCGGCCGCGGTGCTGTCCTGGGTGCGACCCGACGTCTGGGTCAAGGGCGGGGACTACGCCACCGGCGGCGGGGACTCCACAGCGCTGCCCGAGGCGGAGGTCCTGCGCCGCTGGGGTGGCAACACGGTGGTGGTGCCCTACCTGGACGGTCGGTCCACCACCGACATGATCGCCCGCTCCACGGGGCAGACCACCGAGGCCGCGCCCGCATTCGGGCAGCCGGCCGCGGTGTCGGTGTCGATGACGCGGGAGGGGACCCGATGACCGCCACGAGCCCTGGGGCTGGCCGCACCGTCCTGGTCACCGGCGGGTCCAGCGGTCTCGGCGCGGCGGTGGTCGCCGCTGTGGCCGCGTCCGGTGGCCGTCCGCTGGTGCTGGACCGGCGGCCGCCGGCCGACGGGGTGTCCTGGACGGAGTGCGACCTGGCCGACACCCGGGCCGCCGAGGAGGCCACCCGGCACCTCGCCGAGCAGGCCGGCGGCCTCGACGCGGTGGTCACCGCAGCCGGCATGGACGTGCCGGGTCGCCTCGCCGACGTGCCGGGGGAGACCTGGGACCGGATCGTCGCCGTGGACCTGCTGGCCACCGCCGCCGTGATCCGGGCCGCCCTGCCGTTCCTGCAGACCTCCGGGGGCCGCATCGTCACCGTCGCGTCCACCCTGGGTGTCAAGGCTGTCAGCGACGCCACCGCGTACTGCGCGGCGAAGTTCGGCGTGGTCGGCTTCACCCGTGCTCTCGCCGCCGAGCTGGCCGGTCAGGTCGGGGTCACCCTGCTCATTCCCGGGGGGATGCGGACCGCGTTCTTCGACGAGCGCGACCCGCAGTACAAACCGGGACCGGATGCCAACCTCAACGACCCCGTGGACACGGCGGCGGCGATCATGTTCGCGCTCAACCAGCCGCCCGGCTGCGCGGTCCGCGAGCTGGTGGTCTGCGCCGAGCAGGAGACGTCGTACCCGTGATCCTCGTGCTGCGCGCCCTCGGCGTCGGCGACCTGGTCACGGCGGTGCCCGCGCTGCGCGCGCTGCGGGCGGCGTACCCCGGCCGGGAGGTGGTGCTCGCCGCGCCCGCCGCGCTGGCACCGCTCGTCGACCTGGTCGGCGGCGTCGACAGGCTTGTGGACACGTCCGGGCTGGACGGGCCGGCCCGGCCGGGCCCGGCTCCCGGGGTCGCTGTCAACCTGCACGGACGCGGCCCGCAGTCGCACCGGCTGCTGGCCGCCGCCGGTCCCGCGCGGCTGCTGGCCTTCGCCAACGCCGACGCCGGGTTCGCCGACGGCCCGCGCTGGGTCGACGACGAGCACGAGGTGGACCGGTGGTGCCGGCTGCTGTCCTGGTACGGGATACCTGCCGACCGCACTGACCTCGCGCTGCGCCGGCCCGCGCCGACCGGGCTGCCCGCCGGGGCCACGGTGCTGCATCCCGGCAGCAACGTCCCCGCGAAGCGGTGGCCCGCCGAGCGGTTCGCCGCGTTGGCGCGGGCGCTCACCGACCGGGGGCACCGGGTGCTGCTCACCGGGTCGGCCGACGAGGGGGCGTTGGCAGCCCGGGTGGCCGACGGGGCAGGCCTGGCACCCGACGCGGTGCTTGCCGGCCGTACCGACCTCGGCGCGCTGGCCGGGCTTGTCGCCGATGCCCGGCTGGTGGTCAGCGGGGACACCGGCGTGGCGCATCTGGCCACCGGCTACGGCACACCGTCGGTGGTGCTGTTCGGGCCGGTGCCGCCGGCCCGGTGGGGTCCGCCGCCGGACCGGCCCCGGCACCGTGTCCTCTGGGCCGGCGACCGGGATTGGCCCAGGTGGGACGGGGTAGGAAGCCACCCGACGTTGGCGGCCGTGCACCTCGACGAGGTGCTGGCAGCGGTGGCTGAGGTGGAACGGGTGGTGCGGGTCTCCGGTGCGGTTGCGGCGTAGCGATCCGGGTCGGCCGGGGTACGGCCGTCGGCGGCGTGGCAAGGGCTGGCTCTTCGTCGATCCGACCGGCGCTCCGGTCAAGGACGCCGACGTCCTGGCCCGGCTGCGCGAGCTGGTCATCCCACCGGCCTGGCAGGACGTCTGGATCTCGCCGTACCCGAACGGGCACATCCAGGCGACGGGCGTCGACGCGGCCGGCCGCAAGCAGTACGTGTACCACCCGCAGTGGCGGGAGAAGCAGGACGAGGCGAAGTTCGACCACATGCTGGAGGTGGCCCGCAGGTTGCCGGTGCTGCGCGAGCGGGTGGGGCGCGACCTGGACGGTCGAGGGCTCGGACGCGATCGGGTGTTGGCCACAGTGGCCCGGCTGCTCGACATGGGGATGTTCCGGGTCGGCAGCGACCAGTACGCGGCCGGCGACGAGCCGACGTTCGGTGTGTCCACCCTGCGGCCCGAGCACGCCCGGTCCCGGGGCGGCTGCGTGGTCTTCGAGTTTCCCGCCAAGGGCGGCATCGAGCAGGTACGCCGTATCGAGGACCCGGAGCTGTGCCAGGTGCTCACCAACCTGCGCCGCCGCCGGCGCAAGGCGGACCGGCTGTTCGGTTACTGGGACGGCAGGGAGTGGCGCGACGTGCGCAGTGACGAGGTGAACGGCTACCTGCGTGACGCCAGCGGCGGGGAGATGACGGCCAAGGACTTCCGCACCTGGCACGCCACGGTGCTGGCCGCCACCGAGCTGGCGACCGTCGGCCCGGCGCGTTCGGTGACCGCCCGGCGCAGGGCCGTCGTGGCGGTGATGCGCGAGGTCGCCGAACTGCTCGGCAACACCGCCACCGTGGCACGGACCTCCTACGTGGACCCCCGGGTGGTCGACCTCTACCACGACGGGGTGGTGGCGTCACTTGACCCGGGGGCGCCGCGTGAGGAGGCCGAACGGGTCGTGTTGGAGTTGCTGGAGAAGGTTTGACCGGCCCTGCCGGCGATCCTGGGGAGAAGGCGACAGGGCCGGAGCGCCGGTTCGTGCCGCCGGGGGCCACACCGGGCGGCCGCCCGCCGCCGATTGGCGGCGGGCGCCTCGCCGCGGCCCCCGTTGGCGGTCGACCGTAGGCCCTCCGCTGGGCGGTGTGGGCGTCAGGTCGGCTGCCGTGATTGCCAGTCTGCCAGGGGTACGTTGTCAGTGGATGCCTGCCGATTGACGATCCGCGCCGGATCGGAGTGGGCCTCGCGGTACGCCTGCGGGCTGAGCCCGTGGGCGGCCCGGAACACCCGGCTGAAGTGGGCCTTGTCGGAGAACCCCCAGCGTGCGGCGATGGCCTGCACGGGCTGGGTGCGCAGCGTCGGGTCGGCGAGGTCACGCCGGCACCGCGCCAGCCGCAGGTCCCTGATGTACGACGCGACCGTGGATTCCTCACCTTCGAAGAGCCTGTGCAGTGAGCGCAGCGAGATGTGGTGGGCGTCAGCGACGACCTGCGGGGTGAGCGCCGGGCTGCCGAGGTGCCTGTGGACGTACGCCTGCACCTGGGTGACGAGAGCGCGTCGGCGGACCTCGGTGGGCACCGCGTCCTCGGCGACCAGGTGCCGCCCGAGCATTGTGGTGGCAAGGTCCAGGCCCACAGCGCCGAGCCGGTTGGCGTCGGCGGCGTGGTACTGCTCGGGACGCCCGGTGATCTGGAGCAGGAACTGCGCCAGCAGCGCCCCGATGCCCTCGCTGCCGGACATCCGGCCGCCGTACAGGGTGGCCATCCGCTGCGGCGACAGCGGCAGCGCGGCGTGCGGGATCAGCATGATGGTCGAGCTGGCCCGGTCCCGTTCCGGTTCGGTCGCGTGGTGGCAGACGTCGTGCGGGCGGGACGCGTCGTAGAAGGTGAACTCACCGGTCCGGATCTCGCTGTGGCGACCGTCCTGGCTGGAGGTGCCGACGCCCTCGGTGGTGAGGGCGAGGATGTGCATCTCCGGGTCGGAGCGCCGGATCAGCCGGCGGGTGCGGGTGGCGTCCAGCGACGGGTACTCGTAGTCGATCAGTTGGATCGGGCCGAGGTCGATGAAGGCGGCGCGGGCGGCGAAGTCGGCGCTGTGCGCGGACTGGATCCGCAGCGGCGCCGATGTGCGCGCGACCAGGTCCAGCCACATCCCGAACCGCTCGCCCGGCGGCAGGACTGTGGTGTCGACGGTGTCCCGGTGCAGCATCTGGCCCTCCCTCATACCCGGCATCATCTCGCCCGGCGCGAAGCGGATCCAGAGGCGGTGCCCGACGACGTGCCGGTCGGCGCGGCCGGCACGTCGTCGGATGCGTCGTCGGTCAGTCGTTGAGCACGTGCGCGAGCCGGTCGCGGAAGCGCCGCTCCGAGTCGCTCACCGCCTCGCCGCCGAGGCCGAGCAGCCCGCCGCTGGACGCGGCGCCCACCACCTGCTCGGCGATCTTGACCAGCCAGTGCTTGTACGCACCGGCCTCACCCTCGTCGACCCGGGCGGCCAGCAGCGTGGACGCCTCGCCTGCGCGCGCCAGCACGTCGTCGATCATCGCGCGCGGGTCGGCGGGCGCGATGACCGGCAGTTCCTCGCCGCTCTCCGGGTCGCCGACCCGGGTCACGATCTCGCCGGCCACGGCGGCGACCAGCGGGCTGGCCGACTCCCGGCCGGCGGCGATGGTCTCCAGCCCTGCCGCGTTCTCCGCCATGGTCCGGCGGGTGCCGTCGGACTCGGCGGCGCTCGCCGCGGTCAGCACCGACTGGGGCAGGCCGACAAGCAGCCCCCACTCCCCGTCGGAGAAACCGAAACCGGTGTACGCCGGCTGCTCGATCACGGCAACGCCCCTTCCGCCCTGCTCTGCTCTGGTCAATCGGTTGGCCGGGTCAGGCTAGTCCAGCGTCAGCAGACCCTGCTCGGACACCACGCGCACCGACAGCGTCTTGTACCCGACCTCGTCGAAGAGAACCGTCATCTTGTCGTCCTCGTACGAGAGCACCATGCCGTTCCCCCACTCCGGGTGACGCACCTGACTGTGCACAGGGAAGGGCCCCACCGCGCCCTGGTCGGCCGTGCTGGTGCCGTTGTGGCAGTTGTCGCAGTGCGCACAGACCTTGGTCATCTGCTCGCCGAAGTAGGCGAGCAGTGTCTGTCCCCGGCAGGCGGTGGTCTCGGCGAAGGCCCGCATCATGTCGGTACGGGACCGGGTGACGGTCTGCTGGCGCTCCGCTTCGGCAAGCGCCGCCGCCGCCGCGTCCACCGGAGTGGGGGCGTAGCGGGGTGCGCCGATGCGCTGGCGGGCGCGCGGCTCGGCGGCGCCGACCTGCTCCAACAGGGAGACGTACTGGCCTAGCTTGCGCGGCCCGAGGCCGGTGACCTCGCGCAGTTCGGTCTTGGTGGCCGGCTTGCGGCGCAGCAGCGCGGCCAGGTCCCGCAGCTCGTTCTCGTCCGGCAGGCCGCCGCTGAAGAACCGTTGCAGACCGACGTCCTCGGCCTGCCAGAGCAGCAGCACCCGGGCCGGCTGCCCGTCACGCCCGGCACGGCCGATCTCCTGGAAGTAGCTGTCCGGTGAGTCGGGCAGCGCCATGTGCACCACCCAGGCGATGTTCGGCTTGTCGATGCCCATGCCGAACGCCGAGGTGGCCACCATGATCGGCACCTCGTCGGCGAGGAACGCCTCGTGCAGCTCGTTGCGGGCGCCGGACGCCATTCCACCGTGGTAGAACTGCGCCGGGAAGCCGGCGTCGGTCAACCGGGTGGCCAGCTCCTCGGCCGAGCGGCGCGTCGGCACGTAGATGATCCCGGGCCGCTCGTCGTCCTGGAGCAGCGCGATCAACCGCCGCCACCGGTAGTCCTCGGTGGGGCAGTGCGCCACCTCCAGGAACAGGTTGGGCCGGTCCAACCCGGACACCACGACCTCCGGCTCGCGCAGCCGCAGTCGGGCGATGATGTCGTCGCGTACCGGCGGGGAGGCGGTGGCGGTCAACGCGACAACCGGCGGACGGCCGATGCCCTCGATGAGGTGACCGAGGGCCAGGTAGTCGGGGCGGAAGTCGTGCCCCCACGCCGAGATGCAGTGTGCCTCGTCGATCGCCACCAGCGCCGGCTTGAGGGCGGCGACCTCGGCCATCCGGTCCGGGTTGCTCAGCTGTTCCGGGGTGATGAACAGGAACTCCGCCCGGCCCTCGCGGATCTCGGTGATCGCCTCGGCCTGCTGGGTGGCCGACTCGTTCGAGCTGATCCGCACCGCCCGCAGTTCGGGACGCTGGCGCTCGTTGAGGGCCGCGATCTGGTCCTGTTGCAGCGCCAGCAGCGGGGAGATCACCACTGTCGGCCCGGGGATCAGGCTCGCCGGGATCTGGTAGATGGCCGACTTGCCGGCGCCGGTGGGCAGCACCACCAGAGCGTCACGTCGCTTCATGACCGCGCGCATGGCGGCCAACTGGTTGGGCCGTAGCGCGGTCCAGCCGAAGAGGCTCCGCGCCGCGCGGCGCAACGTCATCGAGTGCGTGGACAGTTTCATCGAGGGCCGGAGGTACCCGAGCCCATGACCGCCGAAACCCTGTTCGACGATCATGGGCTTGCTGGTGCGGGACTCAGCGCAGGCGGGGCAGGACCTCGCGCTGGTACAGGTCGAACAGCCCCTGGAAGTGCGGGCCGGTGTTTGCCACGTACACCTCGTCGAAGCCGGCCTTGGCGTACTGGTCGATCATCTCCAGGTGCGCCTCGGCCTTGTTGCCGCAGACGAACGCGTCCTTGACCATCTCCGGAGTGACAAGCTCCGAGGCCTGCTCGAAGTGGCGGGGCGACGGCAGCACCTGGGACAGCTCACCGGGCACCCCCGCGTTGGGCCACCGCTCGTACGCGATGCGCAGGCCCTCCTCCTCGCTGGCCGCGTACGCCGCCTTGAAGCCGCCCTGGCACGGCTTGTCGCCGCCGCCGTTCTCGCGGAAGCGCCGGACCATGTCGCCGTCGGGCATGGTGCTCACGTAGCCGTCGCCGATGCGGGCGGCCAGGTCGATGGCCTTCGGGCCGAACCCGGAGATGTAGATCGGCGGGGGAGTGTCGGGCAGCGTGTAGATGCGGGCGTGCTCGACGGTGTAGTGCTTGCCGCGGTGGTTGACGAAGCCGCCCTCCCACAGCTTGCGCAGTACCTCGACGGACTCCTCCAACATCTCCAGCCGGACGTCGGCCTGCGGCCAGGCGTCGCCGAAGATGTGCTCGTTGAGCGCCTCGCCGGTGCCGACGCCGAGCACGAACCGCCCGCCGTGCAGCACCGCGCTGGTCGCCGCCGCCTGGGCGATCACGGCCGGGTGGATCCGCACCGTCGGGCAGGTCACCGCCGTGGTGACGGGCAGCGAGCAGACCTGGCTGAGCGCGCCGATCATCGACCAGACGAACGGGCTCTGACCCTGGGCGTCCACCCACGGGTGGTAGTGGTCGGAGATCCACAACGCCTCGAAGCCGGCCTCCTCGGCGCCGCGCGCCTGCGCCAGCAACTCGACAGGCGTGTAGTCCTCACTGGACAAAAAGTAACCGATCTTCATGGCTTCCCCTCCGGCACGCGAGCCTGCTGATGGGAAAGCCGTACCCCGGTCGCGGTCGGTCACACCGGCGGTGGTCGGCGGGCCGCTCAGCGCTTACCGAACATCGCCCGGATCGCGGCGAGCAGCAGCAGGGCGCCGACCACCAGGCCGAGCAGGCGTACGCCGGGGATGTCGGCAGGGCTCGTCGCATCGGCCAGGAGAGCGGGTTCCATCCCCGCACTCTCCCCGGGGACCTGCCGCGGGGCAACTGTAAGGTTTATTGACTATTCCATCGCTCGGTGTGACCATGGCAGCACCGCCTGCCCGTGGCGGTGCGCCGACGGCGCGCGAAGAGATGGGGTACGGGGCCGCATGAGCGAGCGCAACCAGCGGGTCGACGCAACCGCGCCGGCACCGGCGACCGACGCCGACCGCCACGAGGGGGCGGCGTGACCGCGCCGACCGGGCACCTGTCGGAACTCGCCGCAGCCGTCCTGCAACCAGGGTTCGTCGGCACCACCCCGCCACCGTGGGTGTGCCGTTGGCTCGGCGAGGGGCTCGGCTCGGTGGTGCTGTTCGCCCGCAACGTCGTGGACACCGCCCAGGTGGCGGCCCTGACCGCGACGCTGCGCGCCGAGCGGCCGGACGTCATCGTGGCGATCGACGAGGAGGCCGGCGACGTCACCCGGATCGAGTCGGCGCGGGGCAGCTCCCGGCCTGGCAACTTCGCCCTCGGCGCTGTGGACGACCCGGAGTTGACCGAGGCGGTCGCCCGGGACCTCGGCATCGAACTGGCGGCAGCCGGCATCACCCTCGACTACGCCCCGGACGCCGACGTCAACTCCAACCCGGAAAATCCGGTGATCGGCGTCCGCTCGTTCGGGGCCGACCCGCGGTTGGTGGCCCGGCACACCGCCGCCTGGGTTCGCGGCCTCCAGGCCGGTGGCGTCGCCGGGTGCGCCAAGCACTTCCCCGGGCACGGCGACACCCGTGTCGACTCCCACCACGACCTGCCCCGCATCACCGCCGACCGGGAACGGCTGGACGCCTGCGAGCTGGCACCCTTCCGGGCCGCCATCGCCGCCGGAGTACAGGCGGTGATGACCGGCCACCTGCTGGTGCCCGCACTCGACGAGGAGCTTCCGGCCACGCTGAGCCACCGCATCCTGGGCGGCCTGCTCCGCGACGAGCTGGGCTTCTCCGGCGTGGTGGTGACCGACGCGGTGGAGATGCGCGCCGTCGCCGACCGCTATGGCTTCGCCGGGGCCGCGGTCCGGGCACTCGCCGCCGGGGCCGACGCGATCTGCATCGGCGGTGAACGGGCCGACGAGCAGGCCGCCCGCGAGTTGCGCGACGCCATCGTGGCAGCGGTCGTCTCCGGCGAACTGCCCGAGGAGCGCCTCGCCGAAGCCGCCAAACGGGTCGGGCAGCTCGCGGCCTGGACCGTCGCCGCCCGCAACGCCCGCCCCGGCGCACCGCGCGGCGGCAGCGACGTCGGGCTGGTCGCCGCCCGCCGAGCCGTACGCCTCACCACCGCGCCGGCCGGCCGGGAAACACTGCCGCTGACCCGCGCGGCGTACGTTGTCGAGTTCGAGGCACCTCGCAACATCGCCATCGGCGCGGAGACACCGTGGGGCATCGGCGAGCCGCTCGGCGACCTGCTGCCCGGCACGACGACGGTCCGCTACGGCGAGCCCGACGTACCTGCCGACCCGGGCGTCACGGCCGGCGACCGCCCGCTGGTCCTCGTGGTCCGCGACCTGCACCGGCACGAGTGGATGCGCGCCGCCGTGCACCGGGCGCTCGCCGCCCGGCCGGACGGGATCGTTGTCGAGCTGGGCGTACCCGAGCTGGTCACCGGGGCGGTGCACCTGGCCACCCACAGCGGCACCCAGGCCAGCGGGCAGGCCGCCGCAGAGACACTGACCGGCCGCCTCCGCTGACCCCATCCACGCGCCCCCGGCCGTCAGCTCACGGCTGACGGCCCGGGGGTCACGGCGCTTCGGCGACCAGGTCGGCGTACTCGGGGTGCTTGTCGATGAACGCGGCCACGAACGGGCACTGCGGCACCAACCGGCCGCCCCGGGCGCGGACCTGGTCCAGGGTGCCCCGGATCAGCGCGCCACCGACGCCCTTGCCCTGGAAGGCCCGGTCCACCTGGGTGTGCGTGAAGACCAGCACCTCCCCGCGCGGTACGTACGCTGTGAAACCGGCCAGCGCGTCGTCGACCAGGATCTCGAAACGGTTCTTGGCGGGGTTGTCCTCGACGAGGGTGCTCACCTGGCCATTCTCTCCCCGCCGGCGGCCAGCGCGTCCAGTTCGGTGAGCAGCCGGTCCACCTCGTCGGCGGTGTTGTAGTGGTAGATGCTGGCCCGCACCGCGCCACCGCTGTCACGCAGCCCCATCGTCTGGAAGTACTCGTAGGCGTAGTAGTCACCCGACGAGAGGCAGAACCCGGCCGCTCCCAGCGCCTCCTGGGTGGCCAGCGGCGACATCCCGGCGACCCGGAAGGAGATCGTCGGGCAGCGCCGGGCCGGTGAGCCGTACACGGTGATGGCCGGCCGTTCGGCGAGCCCGGCCAGCAGGCGGTCCAGCAACGCAGCCTCGTGTGCCTGCGCGGCGGTCAGCCCGGCACGCAGCCGCGCCCGTCGGTCACCGACCGCGTCCGGGTCCAGCCCGGCCAGGTGATCCACCGCTGCGGCCACACCGGCCAGCAGCGCGAAGCTCGGAGTGCCGTACTCGAAGCGGTCCGGCACCGCGTCGGGCGACGGGATCAGCTTCGCCGGACGCAGCGCCGCCAGCCGGGCCGGGTCGGCCGCCACCATCGCCGCCAGGTGCGGCCCGGACCACTTGTAGGCGCTGGTGACAAGCACGTCGGCGCCGAGCGACGCCAGGTCGGTCGGCCCGTGCGGCACCGCGTGCACCCCGTCGACGTAGACAAGCGCGCCGACCGCGTGCGCCACCTTGGCGATCGCCGGCACGTCCGGCACGGTGCCGATGGCGTTGCTGCCCCCGGTCACCGCCACCACCCGCGTCCGCTCACCCACGAGATCGGCGTACTGGCCGACGGGCAGCTCACCGGTGGTCCTGTCGAACTCGGCCCAGCGCACCGTCGCACCGGCCGCCTCGGCGGCCTGCACCCACGGGCGCACGTTCGCGTCGTGGTCGAGCCGGGAGACCACCACCTCGTCACCCGGCCGCCAGCCCGCGCCGAGCGTCCGGGCCAGGGTGTACGTCAGCGCGGTGGCGCTCGGGCCGAGCACCACCCCTGCCGGGTCGGCGCCGAGCAGGTCGGCCACCGCCGAGCGGGCAGCCGCCACCATGTCCAGGGAACGGCGGCCCGGTACGAACGCCGCGCTGCGGTTGCCGAGAGCCGTACGCATGGCGTCGGTGACCGCGTCGATCACGCCGGCCGCTGTCTGGGTGCCTCCGGCGCCATCGAAGTGGACGAAGCCCTCGGCCAGGGCGGGATATGCGGCCCGGGTGCGGGCGATGTCGAAGGCCATGCCGGGACCCTAGCCGGTGCCCTCGCGTCGCCGGTCGGCCACCGTGTTGATCGACGGAGGTGGTGGCCTCGCGGCGGTCTCGTACGCTTGGCGGCGTGACGAACAGAGCCGCCACCAAACCGATTCCGCCCATCCGCCGCGCCGCCGGCCTGTTCGCCGGTCTGGCGCTCGGCCTCGCCGTGCTGGCCGGCTGCAGTTCCCAGGGCGCCTCCACCGACTGCGGGCTCGACGCCTGCACCGTCACCTTCGAGCGGGGTGTCGAGGCGAGCGCCACGATCCTCGGCGTCGAGGCCAAACTGATCGGCGCCGAAGGAGACCAGGTGACCATCGAGGTCGCCGGCGAGCAGCTCACCCTCACCACCGGCCAGCAGGCCACCGAGGCAGGTGGCTTCGCGGTCACCCTGGACAGCGTCACCGACCAGCAGGTCAAGATTCGCGTTTCGCGTAACCCGGGCAACTGACCTGGGGCGGGCGGCGGTGGCCGACGTTTGAGAATCTTCGGAATCGGAGATTGTGGCGCCATGTCACTTACTCGTAACGCCGAAGCCACCGCCTCCCGCACGGCGGACAGCAGGTGGCTGGAACTCCTCGCCCGGGCCGGCTTCATCGGCTACGGCATCGTGCACCTGCTCTTCGCCTGGCTGGCGTTGCAGATCGCGTTCGGCTCGCCGTCCGAGGACGGCGACCAGTCCGGTGCGCTGCGAACGCTCTCCGAGCAGCCGCTGGGCAAGTTCCTGGTCATCGCCATCGCTGTCGGTCTGCTCGCCATGGCGATCTGGCAGGGGCTGGAGGCTGCGGTCGGGCACCGCGCCGAGCGGGACAAGGAACGGGTCATGGAGCGGGTCGCCTCGGCCGGCCGGACCATCGTCTACCTCTACTTCGCCTGGACCGCGTTCAAGGTCTTCTCTGACGCCGACTCGAACAGCGCCGACAAGCAGGAGGCGCTCACCGGCCAGCTGATGACCTCCACCGGTGGCCGCTGGCTGGTCGGCATCGCCGGGCTGGGGCTCGCCGCGCTCGGTGTCGGCCTCGTGATCTACGGCGCCCTCAAGAAGTTCGAGAAGCGCCTGAAGACCGGCGAGATGAGCCCGAAGACCCGCCAGTTGGCCCGTCGCCTCGGCATGGCCGGCTACGTCGCCAAGGGCGTCGCGTTCGGGATCTCCGGTCTGCTGATCATCGTGGCGGCGGTCAACTACGACCCGGAGAAGGCCCGCGGACTGGACGCTGCGCTGCACACGCTGCGCGAGCAGTCCTACGGCACGTTCCTGCTGACCCTTGTCGCACTCGGCATCGCCGCGTTCGGCTTCTTCTGCTTCCTGCAGTCCCGGTACCGCAAGGTCTGAACTGGTCGATCCCGGGGGAACCGGGCACTATTGGGCTTTTGCCCGAGATCCGTCCCCCTGGTCGAAGGGAAGCACCACACCCGTGCAGAGCTATCTCGTTACGGCCGTCGTCGCGCTCGCCGCGGCGGCGGTCGCTCTCTTCCTGGCCGCGATCACCCACCGCCTCATCCGGCGGTTCGGTCGCCGGTCGCTGCTGCTGACCGAGCTGACCGACCACGCGCACCGCCCGTTCCAGGTCGCGGTGACCGTCCTGGCCGTGCAACTCGGCGTCCGGTTCAGCACCGGGTACGCGATCGGCACCCCCTGGCGCAAGGTGCTGCTGCACTTTCTGGTGCTCTGCGCCATCGCCACCGCGGCCTGGCTCGTGGCGTCGCTGCTGGTGGTCGTGGAGGACACCGCGCTGGCCCGGTTCCGGGTCGACGTACCCGACAACCGGCACGCCCGACGGGTGCGTACCCAGGTGGTGATGCTGCGCCGGCTGACCATCGCGGTGATCGTCATCCTGACCGTCGGCGTCATGCTGATGACCTTCCCCAGCGTGCGCGGCATCGGCGCCGGTGTGCTGACGTCCGCAGGTGTGGTCGGTGTCGTCGCCGCGCTTGCCGCGCAGAGCCTGCTCGGCAACGTCTTCGCCGGCCTGCAACTCGCCTTCAGCGACGCGGTCCGCCTCGACGACGTGGTGGTCGTCGAGGGGGAGTGGGGGCGGATCGAGGAGCTGACCCTCAGCTACGTCGTCGTGCAGATCTGGGACGACAGGCGGCTGATCCTGCCCACCTCGTACTTCACGAGCAAGCCCTTCCAGAACTGGACCCGGACCGAGGCGGCGGTGCTCGGCACCGCCGAGTTCGACGTGGACTGGGCGGTGCCGGTGCAGATCATGCGGGAGGAGCTGCGTCGCCTGGTCGAGGGCACCGAGCTGTGGGACGGCCGGGTCTGCGTCCTTCAGGTCACCGACGCCACCGGCGGAACGGTGCGGCTACGCGCCCTGGTCAGCGCCGCCGACGCGGGCAGCCTGTGGGACCTGCGCTGCCTGGTCCGCGAACACATGGTGGCCTGGGTCCGCGACAACCGCCCCACCGCGCTGCCCCGGATGCGCACCGAACTCGGCGACGCCGACAGCAACCTGCCCTGGCAGTGGGTGCAGCCGCGCCGCCCGACCCGCCGTACCAGCGACGCCGAGGTGCCCGACGACGCGCGCGTCTTCGGCGGGAGCGACGACGGCGACGCCCGAAGCGAAGCCTTCGTCGGCCCAGAGGAGACCCGCCCCTGAAGCCCCGCGACCCGATCCCGCCCGTCCCGCCCCGGTTCCTCCCGGAGCTGAGGGCCGGGCCGGGTTGGGAGGTTTGGTTGGGCTTGGGTTGGGGATGTGCTGCCGGGTGTCTCTTGCGCCCTCGGGCGACTGCCGTCGGAATGGCGGCGCGCCGTCCGGACAACGCGGACAGCCACTCGCCCGGTGCGCTCTAGGATTGACGAGCGGCAACTCCGGGCATACAGCGCGGTGATGAGGAAAGGAGGACAGCATGGCTGACGTGACGAATTCCCGCACGTCCCGCAATGGGAGTGAGCCCTCCACCGCCGAGTTGGTGCAGCGGGCCACCGAGCAGGTTTCCCGCCTGGTACGGGACGAACTGGCGCTGGCCCGGGCGGAGTTGACCCAGAAGGGCAAGCACGCCGGCATCGGGATCGGCCTGTTCGGCGGCGGGGGCGCACTGGCGTTCTACGGGCTTGGCGCGTTGGTCGTCACGGCGATCCTGCTGCTCGACCTGGTGCTGCCCGCCTGGGCTGCCGCGCTGATCGTGGCGGTGGCGCTCTTCCTGGTGGCCGGCATCCTTGCCCTGGTGGGCAAGAAGCAGGTCAGCCGTGCGGTCCCGCCGATGCCGGCGGCAACGGTCCGCAGCCTCCGGGCTGACGTGGACACCGTCGCCGCCGCCGTGAAGGACGGACGAGCCGCGGTGCGGGACAGGGGACGGGCATGACGGGCAACGGGACAGGTGACACGGAGGCGCTCCGTGAGGAGATCCGCCGCACCCGGGTCGAGCTGGGCGAGACGGTGGAGGCGCTGGCCGCCAAGGCGGACGTCAAGGCCCGCCTGAAGGAGTCCGCCGACCAGGCTCGGGCGCGCATGCGGGAGCAGGCGGCGCAGACCGTGGCCCGGGTCCGCGGGCAGGCCGCGCGCGGCGCCGAGGTGGCCCGCGCGCAGGCGCACGACAAGGGTGAGTTGGTGCGCGCACAGGCGCACGAGAAGGGCGAGTTGGTTCGACGCAACCCGGCGCCGTGGGCGGCGATCGCCGCCGGCGCGGTGGTCACCGTGGTGGTGCTGATGATCGTGCGGGGGAGGCGTAGGTGAGCAAGAGCATCGGCAGGACCGCGTACCGGCCGGTCGGCGTGCTACTGGGAATCGCGGCGGGAACGGTGGCCGGCGCGATCTTCCGACAGGTCTGGAAGGTCACGGCGGGCGACGGTGAGGCGCCCAACGCGACCGACGAGGACCGCCGCTGGGGCGAGATCCTGGCCGCCGCCGCGTTGCAGGGGGCCATCTTCGCTGTCGTCCGGGCCGCAGTGGACCGGGGCGGGGCGGTGGGCGTCCGCCGGATGACCGGCCACTGGCCGGACTGATCGGCGCATGACTCGAAAGCCCCCTTTCCGCAACAGCGGGAAGGGGGCCTTTCGCATACCTTGGCGGACCGCCCAGCGATGTCAGGCATCCGTCAGGTCACATGTCGGAGAAATTCGTCGGACAGGTCGTGCAGACTTTTTGCGTACGTGATTTGCTGTTCCACGCTGTTGCGAGATGGCGTGGGTTGAGAGAAGTCTCCTTCGTGGGGCCGCCTCAGACGCCGCTGCTCGAAAACGGCCAATCGGCCGCACGGCGTGCACGGCCGCCAGTTTTAGAAGGAGATACACATGGCGCAGGGAACCGTGAAGTGGTTCAACGCTGACAAGGGCTTCGGCTTCATCACCGTCGACGGCGGGGGTGCTGACGTGTTCGTCCACTTCTCGGCCATCCAGACCAGCGGGTACCGCACGCTGGAGGAGAACCAGCGGGTGGAGTTCGAGATCGCTCAGGGTCAGAAGGGCCCGCAGGCCGAGCAGGTCCGTCCGCTCTGACAGAGCTGGCCGGCCCCCACCGGCCAGTAAGACGATCCGACCAGGGGTCTTGTGAAGCCCCGCATCCCGCCCGGGATGCGGGGCTTCCACTCCAGAGGCGACCGGGTCGACCGATGGCCGCGACGCTCGACACTGTGGACGGCGGCGCGGAATCAGCGGCGCCGGGAGCGCAGACCCCACCAGAGCGTCGCCAGCCCGAGCACGGCCACGATCGGGCCGAGTACGGCCCAGAGCGGCTCGTCGGTCATCACGCTGCCGCTGACGTACCCGAGGCCCTGCACCGTCCACAGGGCACCGACCACAAGCGCGAGCAGGCCGAGGGTGAGCGTCAACCAGCCCCTCATCGTGCTCCCTCCACACCGGATCCGGCCGTACGTGGTCGGGACGCCCCAGCCTGGCCGTTCGAGCCGGACGGCGCGAGCATCCCCGGTGCGCGGGTCACCACCGGTCGTGCACCTGCGGGCGGATCAGTTCGTCGTAGACCTCGCGTACCCCGGTCAGTTGTGCGGCCGTGAGGGGCGGCAGGTCGGCGGCGGCAGCGTTGCGCCGGGCCTGCTCGGCGTCGCGGGCGCCGGGGATGACGACTGTGACGCCGGCCTGGTCGAGCACCCAGCGCAGCGCGAACTGCGCCATCGTGCGGTCGGAGTCGACCAGTGGCGCGAGCCGACGTACCGCGGCCAGGCCCTGCTCATAGTCGACCCCGGAGAACGTCTCGCCGACGTCGAACGCCGCGCCGTGCCTGTTGAAGTTGCGGTGGTCGTCGGCCGGGAACTCGGTGTTCTCGTCGTACCGCCCGGAGAGCAGGCCGCTGGCCAGTGGCACCCGGGCGATGATGCCGACCCCGGCCTGCGCCGCCGCCGGAAGCACCTGCTCCAGTGGCTTGTGCCGGACCGCGTTGAGGATGATCTGGACGCTCGCCACACCGGGCCGGGCGATGGCCGTGAGCGCCTGGTCGCAGGTCTCCACGCTGACGCCGTACCCGGCGATGGCCTTCTCGGCGACGAGGGTGTCCAGGGCGTCGAAGACCGCATCGTCGGCGAAGACGGCGGTGGGCGGGCAGTGCAGCTGGACCAGGTCCAGGGTGTCCATGCCGAGGTTGGCCCGGGACCGGTCCGTCCACTGCCGGAAGTTGGCAAGGGTGTACGCCTCCGGGCGCTGCTCGACCCGCCGGCCCATCTTGGTGGCAACGGTCAGACCGGCGTCGGGACGGGAGCGCAGGAAGCGGCCGATGAGCTGCTCGCTGCGGCCGTCGCCGTACACGTCGGCGGTGTCCAGGAAGGTGACCCCGGCGTCGACGGCGGCCGTCAGCACCGCCATGGCGTCGGCCTCGCTGACGGTGCCCCAGTCGGCACCGAGTTGCCAGGCACCCAGGCCGACCACTCCGACGGTCCGGCCGAGCCGGTTGAAGCTGCGCTGTTCCATGCCCTGAGCCTAGTGATCGGGTTGCCGGCCTGCCACGGGAGCCATATTGTCAAACAAGACGGACGTACGGTTTGGGAGGCTGCGATGTGGGATCCGACGACGTACCTGCGCTACGGCGACGAGCGCTCACGCCCGTTCCACGACCTGGTGGCCCGGGTCGGGGCGACCCGCCCCCGCGCGGTAGTGGACCTCGGCTGCGGCCCCGGCCAGCTCACCGCGACCCTCGCCGAGCGGTGGCCCGCCGCCCGGGTCCTCGGGCTCGACTCCGCACCCGAGATGATCGACCAGGCCAGGGCCCTGCCGACGCCCGTCGAGTTCGCCGTCGCCGACCTGTGCGACTGGCGGCCGACAGGCGACGAGGACGTGGTCGTCACCAACGCGGCGTTGCAGTGGGTGCCCGGCCACCAGGAACTGCTGCGACGGTGGGCCGCCGACCTGCCGGCCGGCGCCTGGCTCGCCATGCAGGTCCCCGGCAACTTCGACGCGCCATCGCACCGGGCGCTGCGCGAGGTCGCCAACCGGCAGGCGTGGCAGGCCGAGCTGGCCCCGCTGCTGCGCGCCGACCCGGTCGACGACCCTGCCGACTACGCGCAACTGCTGACCGCCGCGGGCTGCTCTGTGGACGCCTGGGAAACTACCTATGTGCATCTGTTGCCGGCCGCGCCCGCCAACGACCATCCGGTGCTGGCCTGGATGGAGGGCACCGCGCTGCGCCCCGTCAGGGCCGCGCTGGACGCCGCCGGCTGGTCGGCCTTCCGGGCCGAGTTGGGGGTACGGCTAGCCGCCGCGTACCCGGTGCGGCAGGGTCAGGTGTACTTCCCGTTCCGTCGTGTCTTCGTCGTCGCCCGCACCGGCGACCGTGCCCAGGAGAATCCGTGACCGACCTGTCCACCTTCATCGCCGGCCTGCCCAAGGTGGAGCTGCACGTGCACCACGTCGGCTCCGCCTCGCCCCGGATCGTCGCCGAGCTGGCCGCCCGGCACGAGGGACGCACGCCGGTGCCGGCCGACCCCGAGGCGCTCGCCGACTACTTCGAGTTCCGCGACTTCGCGCACTTCATCGAGGTCTACCTGAGCGTCGTCGACCTCATCCGTGACCCGGAGGACGTCTGGATCCTCACCCACGAGGTGGCCCGGGAACTGGCCCGCCAGCACGTCCGCTACGCCGAGCTGACCATCACCCCCTACTCGCACGTGAGCAGGGGCATCCCCGCGCCGGCGTTCTGCGAGGCGATCGAGGACGCCCGCAAGCGCGCCGCCGCCGACTTCGGCCTCGACCTGCGCTGGTGCTTCGACATCCCCGGTGAGGCAGGCCTGCCGGCGGCCGAGGAGACGCTGCGCGTCGCACTCGACGAGCGCCCCGACGGGCTGATCAGCTTCGGGCTGGGCGGCCCGGAGATCGGCGTACCCCGGCCGCAGTTCCGGCCCTTCTTCGACCAGGCCCGCGCGGCCGGCCTCCGCTCGGTGCCGCACGCCGGGGAGACCACAGGCCCGCAGACCGTCTGGGACGCGCTGCGCGAGCTGGGCGCCGAGCGGATCGGGCACGGCATCTCCGCCGCACAGGACCCGGAACTGCTCACGTACCTGGCCGAGCGGCAGATCGGGATGGAGATCTGCCCGACGTCGAACGTACGGACCCGGGCCGTGGCGAGCCTCGACGAGCACCCGCTGCCCCGGCTCGTCGAAGCCGGGCTGCTTGTCACAATCAACTCCGACGACCCGCCGATGTTCGGCACCACCCTCAACGACGAGTACGCGGTGGCGGCCCGACTGCTCGGGGCAGGTCCGCGGGAGCTGGCCGGGCTGGCCCGCAACGCGGTGACCGCGTCGTTCCTCGACCCCGCCGGCAAGCAGCGGATCATCGCCGAGATCGACGCCCACCTCGCCACCGCGAGCTGAGCCCATTGCGCGGGCCGGACGGGCTCGCGTGGCGGGGGAGCAGGGCGCGCGGCGGGAGCGTGGGGTGTGGGGGGACCTGGACTCCCGCCGCGCGCGCGGCTCCACCGGCCCGTGGGTGCGCGATGCGCTGACCGGTGGAACTGGTGGGTTCGTTTACTGATCCTGGCAGCCCGCGACCGCTTCATCACGCTCGTTAATTGCGATCTAAGGAAGACTTGCGCCAGCGCACAGCCCGCGCCCGTCAGCCGCCCTCGGGAGGGCGCCGATCAGGTGTCGGTGGGGCGCTGCCGGGGCCAGCGCCGGCCGCTCGTCTTCGGGTCCCGGGCGTCCCGCGCCATCCGACCGACCAGGCCGAACCGGCTGACCTGACGGGGCGTAGCCTCCGGGTCGGCGAGCAACATCACCACGCTGGCACCACCGAGCCGCGCCCGGTCGATGCTCACCGATCCGTTGGCCTGCAACGACACCCGCTTGGCGATGTCCAGGCCGAGCCCTGTCGAGCCCTGGTCGCTGGTGCCCCGGCGCAGCGCCCGGTCCGGGTCGGGGATGCCGGGGCCCGCGTCGTCCACCCGGATCGCCACGTACCCGTCGCGGCGGGACACGGCCACCTCGAACGCCGTCCCCTGCGGGGTGTAGCGGAAGACGTTGCCGATCACCGCGTCGAGCGCGGCGGCCAGTTCGGCACGCGGCACCGGAGCGGGGATGCGCAGCTGCGCCCCGATCACTCGATGCGGCCGGTTCTGGTCGCCGGCCAGCGCGGCCCAGAAGACCATCCGGTCCCGCACCACCTCGCTGACGTCACACATCGCCGGCCCGGCCTCGTGCGCCACCGCCTTGCGGGTGGTCTTGATCAGCACGTCGATCTCACCTTCAAGGGTGACGATCGCCTGCCGGATCCGCCGGATGCCCCGCAGCCGGTCCAGCTCCGCCTGACTGAACGAACCCACGCTCGTGTCGTCGGACTCCAACGCCTCAGCGTCCAGCCGGAGCACTGTCAACGGGGTACGCAGCCGGTGTGACAGGTCCGCCACCAACTCCCGCTCGTCGGTGCGGGCGGCGTCCAGCCGATCGGCCATCCGGTTGAACGCGTACCCGGCCTCGGCCAGCTCGCGGGGGCCGGTCGGCTCCACGCGTACGCCAAGGTCGCCGTCGCCGATCGAGAGCGCCGCCTTGACCAGACCCCGCGTCGAGTCCACCGCGCGGGCGGCGACCCGGTCGACCACGATCACCGCCGCGCCGACCATCGCCGCGCCGACGGCGAACAGCAGCAACCACGTGCCGCCGGCGCCCTCGCCCAGCCGCGAGTCCGGTACGAAAACCTCGACCACCGCCGTCTGGTCGCCCAGGACCACAGGGTCCAGTCGGACCACCCCGCCGTCGACGTCGGCGACAAGCGAGCGCAGGTCGGCGCGGGCCCGCGCCAGGTCGCTGTCGCTTGCCCGGCCGGCGGACTCGTCCAACCCGAGCCCGTGCACCACCGGCCGGGTCGGGGCGCCCTCGGCGCTGGCCACCACGGCCCGCTCGACCACCGCCGGGTCGGTGCTCACCGCCAGCGCCCCGGTCACCAGCGCGCTGCGGCGGGCCGCGTCGGCGATCGCCTCCTCGCGGGTCTGCTCACGCAGACTCAACCCCAGTGGAACCAGGAAGACGAGCGCGACGAGGCTGCACATGCCGGCCGTGAGAAGGGCCAGCGCTGTCCTCAGTCCGGTGCCACCAGCCGGAACCCGACCCCCCGCACGGTGCGCAGGTAGCGCGGCTTCGCCGCGGACTCGCCCATCTTTCGGCGAAGCCAGTACAGGTGAACGTCGATGGTCTGATCCTCGCCGACCGATGGCTGCCGCCATACCTCCTCCAAGAGTTCGCGGCGGGACACTACCCGCCCGGGTCGTGCGGCGAGATAGGCCAGTAGGTCGAATTCCTTGCGGGTCAGCGCCAGCGGCTCCCCGTCGAGGACCGCGCTGCGCTCACCGACGTCCACCCGCAGCCCGCCCACGACGTGCACCGCCGGCTGCACCGTCCGGCTGGCCCGCCCGGCCCGACGCAGCACCGTGGTGATCCGGGCATCCAGGTGGGCACCGGTGAACGGCTTCACCATGTAGTCGTCGGCACCGGCGCGCAGCAGCTTGACCACGGACTGCTCGTCGTCGCGAGCGGTGGCGATGATGATCGGGATGTCGGTGATGCCACGCAGCATCCGCAATGCGTCCGAGCCGTCCAGGTCGGGCAGGCCCAGGTCCAGGACGACCAGGTCAGGTGTCTCCGCGGCGACCCGGCGCAGCGCGTCCAGCGCTGTGCCCACGGCGTGCACCGCGTGCCCCCGGTCGGCGAGGGACCGCAGCATCGCGCCGCGTACGACGTGATCGTCTTCGACCAGGAGCACGGAGGCCACGACAAGACCGTACTTTGCCTGGCAAGTTGATCGCGTTGCGACGTACCTGGGAACGGGGCAAGCTGGTACAGCGATGTCCTTCACCCTGTTTGCCGACGCCCGCCTGGCGCTCGCCCGGGACAGCCTCGCCGGCCTCTCCACCGGCGACGCGCTCGGCGCGCAGTTCTTCCTGTCGGGGCCGGCACCGGAGCAGCTCACCGAGGCGACCCTGCCGCCGCCGCCCTGGGAGTGGACCGACGACACCGAGATGGCCTGCTCGGTGGTCGCCGAGCTGGCCGCGTCCGGCAGCATCGACAGGGACCGGCTGGCACTGGCGTTCGCCGAGCGTTGCGCCGCGCAGCGGGGCTACGGCCCCGGCGCGATGTTGATCCTGCGGCTGATCCGCACCGGCACCCCGTGGCCGGTGGCCGCCGCGTCCGCCTTCGACGGGCAGGGCTCCTGCGGCAATGGCGCGGCGATGCGGGTCGGCCCGCTCGGCGCGTACTTCGCCGACTCCACGGCCCGTGCCGCAGCGCAGGCCCGCGCCTCGGCCGAGGTGACCCACGCGCATTCCGAGGGGATCGCCGGCGCGGTCGCCGTGGCCGTCGCCGCCGCGCTCGCCGCCCGGGCCCGCCTCGACGGCCACCGGCCCGCACCGGACCGGCTGCTCGCCGGCATCGCCGCCGCCATCGACCCGGGCACCGAGGTGCACCGCTGTGTGCAGCGGGCCATCGGGCTGCTCGGCCGGCCGCTGCCCCGGGTGGTGGCGGCGCTCGGCAACGGCTCGCGCGTGACCGCCCAGGACACCGTCGCGTTCACCCTCTGGGTCGCGGCCACGTACCTCGACGACTACCCGGCGGCGATCCGGGTCTGCGTTCAGGCCGGCGGGGACGTGGACACCACGGCCGCCATCGCCGGCGCGGTAGTGGCCGCGTACACCGGCGTCGGCACGCCCGGGGGAGTGCCCGAGGCATGGCTGGCGGCCCGCGAGCCGCTGCCATCCTGGCTGCCCTGACCGCCGGGCCGCGGGGTGCTCTTACTGACCGGCGTCCTGCCCGCGTGGCGGCCCGGCCTCACCGGCTGCGCGCGACAGCCCGCCCTCCCGGGGGTGGGTCACGTCACGCACGGAGGGCGCCTCGCTCGGGCAGGGGGAAAGGTCCGTCGGTGGAGGGCGCGGTGGGCCTCAGCCGCTGCGGGCAGGAGTCGCTGCCGAGGCCAGTTCTGCGGCGGCGGTCGGCAGCGTCGACGCGGCCGGGCTCTCCGGCAGCGCAACTGCCGCCTCCGTGGATGCTGCCGGGCTGTCGGGCGGCGTAGCTGCCGACACCGATTCGGCCTCCGTAGCGCCGGTCACCTCGGCCAGCGCCGTGCGTTCGGCCGGGTCGCGGCGGCGCAACCGGCTGACCAGCCAGCCGATCGCCGCGCCGCCGCCCAGCCCTGCCACCAGGCCGGCGGCCAGCATGGCGTCGGCGTTGCCGGACTCCTCGCCCGCGCTGTTGGTCCCGGCCACCGCCGCACCGTCGGCGCCGGCCCCGCCATTGGTGCCGGCCCCGCCATTGGTGCCAGCGCCGTCGTCCGCACCGGCTCCTGGGCCGGCCGCCGCGCCGGCTGCCGGGGCGCCGTGACCACCATGCCCGGCGGGTCCGGCCGCGCCCGCCGCCGCGGGCAGGAGGGTGAGCACCGGGGCCGGATGCGCGCCGTCGGCGCCGGCCCAGCGGACCACCGTCCCGTCGGCGTACGTCTGGACGACCTCGAAGGTGAGCCGCTCGGTCTGCGGCAGCGGGCCCATGGACAGCGCCAGGCGGGCCGGGCCGGGCGTGCTCGCGCCGACACGAACCCAGGTCACCGCGGAGGTCACGGTGCTCACGCCGCCGGAGTGGATGCCGGCGACCGGCTTGTCGAGCGTACGGGAGCTGATCTTGGGAGCCCAGCCGTCGACCGACATCGGGTAGACCTCCGCCACCGGTGCGTCGGCCGGCAACCGGACCTCCACCTGGCGGGTGGTGGTGCCGGCCCGCTCCTCGGGCACGCTGAACTCCAGCCGTACCGCGTCACCCTGCCGGGCCTGGGTCGGAGTGGTCGTCACATCCGCCGCGTACGCCGCCGTGCCGGACCAGAGCAGCAGCCCGGTGGCGGACAGCGCGGTCACCGCCGCGATCCGCCGCAGGCGGCCACCGCCGTACGTGCTCGCCATCTCGTGCCCCCATCCGTGTCGACGCGACCGGCACCGGTTCCGGCCACACCTGATAGTTCGGCTGCCGGGCGCGAAAGGTTCAATGCCGGCCGTTCACACGGTGCCCTTCCCTGCCGGGGATGGGTCGACCGATAGCATCGGCAGGAGCCGAGGACGGCCCCGTTTCGTACCACTTGAAGGAGTCACCGTGTCCGCACCCCGTACCCCCGCCGTGGCCGACCCTGTCGTCGTCGCCGCCGGGACGACGGCGGCCGACGCGGTGGCCGCGGCCGGACTGCCCGCGAACGGCCCCAAGGCGATCGTCGTGGTCCGCGACCCGCAGGGCCAGCTCCGTGACCTGGACTGGGTGCCGGCCGAGGAGACCGTCGTCGAGCCGGTCAGCCTGGACTCGCCCGACGGGCTCAACGTGCTGCGCCACTCCACCGCCCACGTGCTCGCCCAGGCTGTGCAGGACGTCTTCCCCGAGGCCAAACTCGGCATCGGCCCGCCGATCGAGAACGGCTTCTACTACGACTTCGACGTCGACAAGCCGTTCCAGCCCGACGACCTCAGCAAGCTCGAAAAGCGCATGCAGGAGATCATCAAGTCCGGGCAGCGGTTCCGCCGTCGTCGCTTCGGCAGCCTCGACGAGGCTCGCGCCGAGCTGGCCGAGGAGCCGTTCAAGCTGGAGTTGATCGACGTCAAGGGCGAGGGTCTGGACACGGCCGAGGTGATGGAGGTCGGCGGCGGCGAGCTGACCATCTACGACAACCTCGACGCCAAGGAGGACAAGGTCTGCTGGTCGGACCTGTGCCGCGGGCCGCACCTGCCCACCACCCGACTGATCGGCGCGTTCAAGCTGATGCGCTCCGCCGCCGCGTACTGGCGCGGCTCGGAGAAGAACCCCCAACTGCAACGGGTGTACGGCACCGCGTGGCCGACCCGCGACGAGCTGAAGGCGTACCTGAAGCTGTTGGAGGAGGCCGCGCGGCGCGACCACCGGAAGCTCGGCGCGGACCTGGACCTGTTCAGCTTCCCCGACGAGATCGGGTCCGGCCTGGCGGTCTTCCACCCCAAGGGCGGGATCATCCGCCGCGAGATGGAGCAGTACTCGCGGCGGCGGCACGAGGAGGCGGGGTACGAGTTCGTCAACACCCCACACATCTCCAAGGCGCAGCTGTTCCAGACCTCCGGGCACCTGCCGTACTACGCGGACACGATGTTCCCGCCCATGCAACTGGAGGGCGCGGACTACTACCTCAAGGCCATGAACTGCCCCATGCACAACCTGATCTTCAGGTCGCGTGGGCGTTCGTACCGTGAGCTGCCGCTGCGCATGTTCGAGTTCGGCACCGTCTACCGGTACGAGAAGTCCGGCGTCGTGCACGGCCTGACCCGGGTCCGTGGCCTGACCCAGGACGACTCGCACATCTACTGCACCCGCGAGCAGATGGCCGGTGAGCTGTCCACGCTGCTCAGCTTCGTGCTGGACCTGCTGCGCGACTACGGCCTCGACGACTTCTACCTGGAGCTGTCGACCCGGGACGACTCGCCCAAGTTCATCGGCGCCGACGAGGACTGGGCGGAGGCGACCGAGGCGCTGCGGACCGCCGCCGAGACCTCCGGTCTGGATTTGGTGCCCGACCCGGGCGGCGCGGCGTTCTACGGGCCGAAGATCTCCGTGCAGGCGCGGGACGCGATCGGCCGGACGTGGCAGATGTCCACGATCCAGGTCGACTTCAACCAGCCGGAGCGGTTCGGGCTGGAGTACCAGGCCGCCGACGGCACCCGGCAGCGGCCCGTGATGATCCACCGTGCGCTGTTCGGCTCGATCGAGCGGTTCTTCGGTGTGCTCACCGAGCACTACGCGGGGGCGTTCCCGGCCTGGCTGGCGCCCGTGCAGGTGGTCGGCATCCCGATCCGTGAGGACCACACCGACTACCTGCACGGCTTCGTCGCCGCCCTGCGCGCGGAGGGCATCCGGGCGCAGGTGGACGCGGGTGACGACCGGATGCAGAAGAAGATCCGCACCGCGCAGCAGCAGAAGATCCCGTTCATGGTCATCGCCGGTGACGACGACGTGGCCGCCGGGACGGTGTCGTTCCGCTACCGCGACGGCTCCCAGCGCAACGGGGTGCCGATCGCCGAGGCGGTGACCCACGTCCTGGACGTGGTGAGCTCCCGCACGAACGTCGGCCCGTCCGCCGCCGCGGAGTAACGCACCGCGGCGGCGCGGGCCGGGGTGGCTGTCAGATGCCGCAGTTCGGCGCTGACCAGCCGCCTACCGCCGCCACGTGGGTGTGGTCGTTGTGGGCCGGGTAGCCGGGGCCGAGGATCTGCCCGAACCCGTGGTAGCGGGCCTGCTGGGCCAGCCGGCAGAACGAGGGCGACCCCACCAGGTCCACTCCGTCGCCGTACATGTGCCTGCTGTTCGATGCCCCGCCGACCGCGTTGTTGCAGGCGGCGCTGCGGAAGCCGCTGCTGATCACGATGTTCACGTCCCCGAGGGCGTGCCGTAGGGCCTGGAGCTTCCACATGGACACGAGCGCGTTGAACCGCGCTGTGCTCGCCGAGACCGCGCCGCCGGACCAGGTGCTGTTGCAGTTGTTCAGCTCGGCGTAGCTGAAGTTGGCAGGCGTGCAGTCGTCGTCCTGGAGGGCGTAGAGGCGGTTGAAGGTCTGCGCTCCGGCCACCCCGTCGGCGGAAAGCCCGTACGCCTGCTGGAAGCGGATCACCGCGGAGCGGGTGGCGGCGCCGAACGCGCCGTCGATGGTGAGCACCGCGGCGTAGCCGGGGTAACCGGCGACCCGGATCTGGAGTTGCCGTACGTCTTCGCCGGACATCCCCTGGGAGAGAGCGCGGCCCCAGGTGTAGCAGCCGTCCGCCTGTGCGGCACCGGCGGTGAGGGTGACGCCGGCCACAGTGGTGGCGGCGGTCAGAGCCAGTGCCGCGAGGATCCTGCCGAGCCTTTGGATCATGTACCTCTCCATCGCTAAATGGAACTGTGTGAATGCATGGAAGTTTCAGGTATTGACGTCGATCCGTCAACAACTTGCAGCAAGTGGGGTTTCCTGGCGATGGGTGTCGCGGCTCGCCCGCACGGCTCCGTAGGATCGGCTCGTGACAGGGGCGGAACGGCACACGGACAGCGGTGGCATGGCGGACGGCCTGGAGCGGCTCTGGACGCCGCACCGGATGACCTACATCTCCGGCGAGGACCGCCCCACCGAGGGCTACGAGAAGCCGACCGGCTGCCCGTTCTGCCTGGCCCCGGGGCTGCCGCCGGAGGAGAGCCTCGTGGTGGCCCGGGGCGAGCGCGTCTTCGTGGTGCTCAACCTCTACCCGTACAACCCGGGGCACCTGTTGATCTGCCCCTACCGGCACGTCGCCGACTACACCGACCTGGACGTGCCGGAGACCATCGAGTTGGCGTCGTACACCCAGACCGCCATGCGGGTGATCCGCAAGGTGAGCAACGCGCACGGCTTCAACCTGGGGATGAACCAGGGCGGCGTGGCCGGCGCCGGCATCGCCGCCCACCTGCACCAGCACGTGGTGCCCCGCTGGGGCGGCGACGCGAACTTCATGCCGGTGATCGGCCGCACGAAGGTTCTGCCGCAACTGCTCAGCGACACCCGCGAGCTGCTCAGCCGCGCCTGGCCGTCCTGACGTACCCCGCGCGGGTTGTGGTGTTCCGCGCCCGACCGGCGCGGCGTCCGCGCCGGTCGCGCTAGTCGGCGCGCAGCAGGGCGGTCAGCTCCGGCCAGCTCCGCACCTGGTGTACGAGGGGGAGCAGCGCCGCGTGGGCGTCGACCTCCGCCGGACGGGGCCGGAACAGGTAGCGGTGCGGCACCGATTCGAGGTAGCCGAGCACCTCCAACCGGTCGTCCACGAAGTGGGTGAG
Organism: Micromonospora sp. NRRL B-16802; assembly: GCF_001279555.1. Classification (NCBI taxonomy): domain Bacteria; kingdom Bacillati; phylum Actinomycetota; class Actinomycetes; order Micromonosporales; family Micromonosporaceae; genus Micromonospora; species Micromonospora sp. NRRL B-16802. The sequence goes on from NZ_LGEB01000050.1 coordinate 115,551, forward strand.
CCCGAGCCGCTGCGCGATCGGCGCCTTGGCCGGCCGGGTCCGGCAGAAGTGCACCCGGTCGACGGGAATCCCGGTGCGGGCCGGGAAGCCATGATGGGCCAGCCAATCGCGGGTCCGCTGCTCGGTGGTCGCGCCGCACTTGGACACCAGGTGCACCTCGTCGAACGCCGGCCCGAGCGCCGCGAGCGCGTCGAACGCCCCGTCCACAGCGGGCGTACGCAGATAGTTCGCGCCGAAGAAGGACGTGTCGGCGTCCTCGTCGGCCGGTTCGATGAGTACGCCGCCGATGTCCACGCCCAGCCGTCGCATTCCGCCGATCATGCCGTACCGCGCCGATCCCCGCCGTCACGCAGGCGTAGCACGGGGAGCGCTACGCCTCGACCCGGCCGAGGTGGCACGATCTGTCGATGGCAGTCACAACACGGACGTTGGGGCGCAGCGGCATCGAGGTCAGCGCCCTCGGCATGGGGTGCTGGGCGATCGGCGGCCCCTGGGCGGAGGGCACCCAGCCGCTGGGCTGGGGCGCGGTCGACGACGACGAGTCTGTGCGGACCGTACGCCGGGCCCTCGACCTGGGCGTGACGCTCTTCGACACCGCCGACACGTACGGGGCCGGGCACAGCGAGCGGATCCTCGGCCGGGCGCTCGCCGGCCGCCGCGACGAAGCCGTGATCGCCACCAAGTGGGGCTACACCTTCGACGAGGCGGCCCGCCAGGCGACCGGGGAGGACGCCTCGCCGACGTACCTGCGGCGGGCGGTGACCGAGTCGCTGCGCCGGCTGGGCACCGATCGGATCGACCTCTACCAGCTGCACCTGGCCGACCTTCCGGTGCCCCGCGCGGAGGCGCTCATCGACACCTGCGAGAGCCTCGTCGCCGAGGGCCTGATCCGGGCGTACGGGTGGAGCACCGACCGACCCGACCGGGCTGCCGCGCTCGGGCACACCGCACCCGGCGCCACAGCGGTGCAACACAACCTGTCGGTGCTGCGCGACGCCCCCGAGCTGCTCGCCGTCTGCGACAAGTACGACCTGGCCAGCATCAACCAGGGGCCACTGGGGATGGGGCTGCTCACCGGCAAGTACACGGCGGCCTCCACGCTGCCCCGCGACGACGTACGCGGGCTGGCCCCCGGCTGGCTGGAGTGGTTCCGTGGGGGACGCCCCGCGCCGGAGTGGCTGCGCCGGGTGGGAGCGGTCCGTGCCGCGCTCACCGCCGACGGGCGCACCCTCGCGCAGGGCGCGCTGGGCTGGATCTGGGCGCGCAGCGGGCGCAGCATTCCGATCCCTGGCTGCCGTACCGTCGCCCAGGTCGAGGAGAACGCCGCCGCGTTGCAGTGGGGTCCACTGGCGCCGGACGTGTTCGTCGAGGTGGAACGGCAGCTCGCCGCCCTACGCACCGCCGCCCTCCGGGACGCCGACCGCCCCCACTGGCCCCGTCCCACCCACCCAGTCACCCACCCGTAAAGCTCCCGCCCTTCACCTGCGCCAAGTCACGGCCCTCCGCCCGGCCCCGCGCGCCGTGCCTGTCCTCCGCGCGCCGTGCCTGTCCTCGCGCGCTGCCGTCCCGCCCCGCTGTCCCCGCGCGCCGTGCCCGCCCTCCGCGCGCCGTGCCCGCCCTCCGCGCGCCGTGCCCGCC